>CAMPIL010000177.1 GCA_946886375.1 uncultured Phycisphaerales bacterium | reverse complement strand
GGGGGCCGCCTGTGCGATGACACGCCAACCGAGTATGATTCCTAGTCGGCGCGGGCGGATCCCGCGGTCACCAATTCCACGACTGATATTCTCATTGAAGCGGCGACGTTTGATCCTGTGACGGTGCGTACCACCAGCCGCCGCCTGGGCATTGCCAGCGATTCCAGTTACCGCTTTGAGCGTGGCGTGCATCCCGGGCAGGTCAACGCCGCCGCCGATCGTTTGGCGCAATTGATCCTTGAATTGTGCGGCGGCACGCATTGCGAGGGCGTGTTGAGCGATGGCGCGCCCATTCCAGCGCGTCGCGTGGTCTCCATGCGCTCCGAGCGCTGTCGCAAGATCCTTGGCATGCCGATCTCTGATGCGCAAATGGTGTCCAGCCTTGAGCGATTGGGGTTTGAGCCTCAACTTCGCAATGATTCCATCACCTGCACGATTCCCTTCGTGCGGATGGATGTGCGCGAAGAGACCGATTTGATCGAGGAAGTCGGTCGCATGGCGGGATTGGATTCCATTCCAATCACGCAAGCCATTCAAATCCGCGTCGCGCCGCCACAGCCGACGGAGATGGCCAAACGTGCGGTGCACGATGCGCTGGTGGGCATGGGGTATCTCGAAACAGTCACACATTCGCTTATCGGTGAGAAGGCTGCGGCGTTGTTTCTTCCGCCGGGAATGGACGCCCTGCGTGTCGCCGATGAACGCGCGGCCGCCGAACCGGTGCTGCGGCCTTCGCTCCTGCCGAGTCTGCTGCGAGTCTTCGCACTGAACCGCGACCATGGCACGACCGATGTGCGGCTGTTTGAGTCTGCCGCCACCTTTGCGAGAGTCGGCCAGGAACACGCCGAGCGCGTAAATCTCGCATTCATTCATCCAGCGAAATCGGATGAAGAAGGCGTTCGGCAGGCGCGCGGCGTGATTGACCGGCTCGTGCAGATCGTGATGGGACCGGCAACCGCGCTTTCTGTTGAACCCGAACAGCGCTTGCCGTGGTTTGCGCCCGGCGCGGCTGTGCGGATCAACGGAGAAGTGTTGGGAATGTTCGGAAAGATCGCGCCGGAGGTGGCCTCGGCTTTCGGAGTGAGCGAATTGCTGTACGCTGCGGAGATCGGCCTGCCACAGTGGTATCACCGCTATCCGCCCGAGACAGAAGCCACGGCTCTGCCCAGTTTCCCCGCCATTGAACGCGATGTATCGGCGATCGTCGATGATCGTTTGCCCTGGGCCGAAGTGAAATCCACCGTTGACTCGCTGCGGTTGCAGCATCTGGAAGCCGTTGAGTTCATCACGACATTCCGCGGCAAGCAGATTGGGTCGGCGAAGAAATCGCTCACGCTGCGGCTGCGATTCCGCGCGGCCGATCGCACGCTCAAGCATGATGAGGTCGATCCGCAGATGGATGCGATGATGGCTGCGCTTCAGTCCAGGTTCGGTGCGGAGATTCGCAAGTGACGGCCTCGCAGCCACGCATGCAGGATTTGCCCCTCAAAGACGTACTGGCGTCGATTGCCGCGAAGACGCCGACGCCCGGCGGAGGCGCGGTGGCGTGCATCACCGCTGCGCTGGCGAGTACGCTTGCGGAGATGGTCGTCAACTATTCGCTGGGCAAGAAGTCGCTGGCCGAGTTCGAACCTTTCCATCGCGCCGCGCTCGGCAAGTTGCAGGCGTTTGCGGATCGCGCGTTGTCCCTCGCCGAGGTCGATGCGCAGGCGTATGAGCGCATGAACCTCGTTTGGAAACTGGACCGGGCCGACCCTCGCCGCGCCCAGGACCTGCCTGCGGCGGCGGAGCACGCGATTCAACCGCCCCTGCGCATGCTGCAAACGTCCGTTGAACTGTTGCGGCTGCTTCGCCAACTTGCGGGCAAGAGCAACGCGCAACTCAACAGCGACCTGGCGATTGCTGCGATTCTCGCCGATGCTGCGGCCCGCGCCGCCGAATGGAACATCCGCATCAATCTGCCGCTGCTCGACAATGATGCGATACGCCAATCGATTTCTGAATCCGCGGAATCTCTGCTGAATCAGGCCCGCGCGCTGTCGGACGAAACCGAGCGGGCGTGCGCGATTTGAATCCTTAATCCGCCCATTGACCGCCCGCATCCTGAGTGCTTTCCTGATTGCATGAGCGATGTGGGTTCCCATCAGGCAAGCGACAATCAGGTGATCTACACCGTTGGGCACTCAACGCGAAGTTTCGATGAATTCACTCACCTGTTGAAGGCTCACGGCGTCGTCACGCTCGCAGATGTTCGCCGCTATCCGCGTTCGCGCCGGCTGCCGCATTTCAATGACACAGCCCTTGCGGAGAACCTGCCGCGCATCGGAATCGATTACGCGCCGCTTCCCGCGCTCGGTGGCCGGCGAAAGGCAAACGCTGATTCGATCAACACCGGTTGGAAGAACGAATCATTCCGCGGGTACGCCGACTATGCGCAGACTGATGAGTTTCGACATGCGTTGGAAGAGTTGATCGCATTGGGATCGCGCCGCTCCACCGCGTTCATGTGCGCTGAGGCCCTGCCATGGCAGTGTCACCGCAGCCTGATCGCCGATGCGCTGCTGGCACGCGGCTGGGATGTGCGGGACATTTTCAGCGACACTGTCGCCAAGCCGCATCAACTGCCGAAGTTCGCTCGTGTTGCCGGCACGCGGGTGACCTATCCCTCGCCGGATGAGGGGCTGTTTCAAGACGTTTAAGGGTATGGTCGTCGGCTGGTCAATGAAGTCGGCGTGGCGGCGATGCCGATATTCTCAGCGTGCCTGATCCGCAGGACATCGTGGAACTTCGCGGCCTGAACGTCCCAGTCGCCGCCGCAGGTGCGCCTGGCAAGAAGACCGCAGGCGCGGGCAAGCGTTTCCTGTCAGTTTGGTTTCGCTGCTGCCACACCTACGGCCGCATGCACCGCAACAGGCAGGAAACCGCGTACGAGGGACGTTGCCCGAAGTGCGGCGCGAAAGTCAGGGCGGCCATTGGCACCGGCGGCACGACCCGGCGAGTCTTTGAGGCCGGTTGACGGGACGCCGCTCAAATCAGCCGTCGCGGAGCCTCGCCTGCGCTGGTTGCAAGGGCCGGGGCTGGCGCGGAAGGCTTGCGCTCCGGCGTGTTTGAACCGTTCATGTTCCGCAGCGCATTGCCGGCTCGTCCGCCGTGCAGGCTGCCGGGCTTCACGTTGGCGGCTTCTCTCTCCAAGACCGGGTCCAGGCGCATGCTTTCGCGCGGGATGATCCCGGCATTCACGCCCGAACCGAACCTCAAACCCACCATCGCGATTCCCGCCACACACGCGATCGGCAGGAAAGCAAATCGCGCATAGAACGTCGCTCCACCAAGCGCATCGGGCGACGCATCGCGTATGGCATCAACCTGCTCGGTCATCATCGTATAACTGGTCAACGCGCCTTCCGACCACGGCAGGCCAACGCTGGCGCCCAGCGGCAGCACGAGCATGGAAATGAACAGCGACCACATGAAAGCCGATACTGTCGATTCAACGCCAGATGTGGCGGTCGTCACGCCCAGCAGCACGCCTAAACCCAGCAGGGGCAGCAGCATCACCATTGCCAGCGATCCGGTGGCCCGCGCCAGCGTGGAAGCCTTGGCAAGCATCGGATCGTATTGGCTCATGACCCGGTTAGGATCCGGTGTGGCTGCGTCGGCAGTTAAAGCCGTTGGCGAAGCAGGTTTAAACGTCGCGGGAGTGACATCATCATGAGCGCTGATGATGACGCCCGGCTTGGCGGGCGCTTCAATGACCGCAATCCGTGCCTGGGTAAACGTGGCCGTGCACCACACCAGAACCTGCACCAGCAACGCCCCAGCGACAACCCAGCAGCATGCGGCGACGCCACGACGCAGACGCGCAAGTGCAGTGCTCACAAACGGCGATTGAATTGGCGGCATGCGATCCTCCCTTATGCGGACCGGCGATGGGTCAAATCTGCGACGCCGGCCTTGTTTCATCGGTCAAGGCTGGGAACGCAGTGAAACGCGGCAGGCAGCCTCAGGTCGCCCAAACCGCATAAACCGTCCATTCGACAAGGCCGCGCACATCCGTATCATTTGGGCAAGAAGTTTTTTCCTGACGGGAAATCGATGCCTGCCCTCAGAACAGATCTCGACATCCTTGATCCCGCCGTGCTTCAAGACGTCGTCACCGGCCAGTTGCGCCTTTCGCCCGCGCAGGCCATGCGGCTGTACCGCGAAATGCCCATCCAGGACCTCGGCCGATGGGCGGATGCACGTTGCCGCTTCGTGCACGGCGATCACATCCGGACCTACGTGATCGACCGAAACATCAACTACACCAACATCTGCACGGCACGATGCACCTTTTGCGCGTTCCGGCGCGATGGAGATGAAGATGACGCCTACACGCTCGATCACGATGCCCTGCTGATGAAAATTCAGGAACTCAGCGACATCGGCGGGACGCAGATTCTCATGCAAGGCGGCATGAATCCACACCTGCCGTTGGATTGGTACATCGAACTGCTCACCAGCATCAAGTCGCGTTTTCCGCACGTTCACATTCACGCGTTCAGCCCGCCTGAGATTGTGGAATTTGTGCGATTCTTCAATGCGCCAGGCGGGGATCTGGATGCGCAGGTTCGCTGGGTGATGCAGCGGCTGAAGCGCGCTGGACTGGATTCCGTGCCCGGAGGCGGCGGCGAAATCTTCGCCCATCACGTGCGACGGAAAATTGGACTGGGAAAGTGCGATGCACACCAGTGGCTCACCGTCATGCGAATCGCGCACGAGTTGGGCATGAACACTTCCGCCACGATGATGTTCGGCCACATCGAAGGAATTGCCGACCGCATTCATCACATGGAATTGGTGCGTTCGTGGCAGGACCGATCAATCGCGGACTTCGCATCCGACGGCGGCGGGCGATACAAAGCGTTCATCTCCTGGCCGTTCCAGCGAGAGAACACCCCATTGGGCCGCGCAAAGGAATGGGGAGAAGTCGAAGGCGATGATCTTTCGCAGCCGTTCCCCGGCGATGCGATGGCAAACGAACTATTCGGCGATCTGGAACAGTGGCAGCCCGGCGATTGGGGAACTGATCACGATCGCTCGCCGAATCAACACGTTGCCAAATCGCCGGATTCTCTCTTCGGCCGGCGCGTTCGCATGTCGGGCGCGAGCGATTACCTTCGCACGCAGGCGATCAGCCGTTTGTATCTGGACAACATCTACTCGACCGGCGCGAGTTGGGTAACGATGGGGCCGAACATCGGTCAGGTCGCCTTGCACTACGGCGCCAACGACATGGGCAGCGTGATGATGGAAGAGAACGTGGTGAGCGCCGCCGGCACGACGTATTGCCTGAACGAGCCGATGCTTTGCCGCCTGATCCGCGACGCGGGGTTTATGCCTGCGCAGCGGAACAATGAATACAACCTGCTGAAGGTGCATGATGGCGGCGACTCGCCGGACCTTCGGGTGAAAGACTGGTCAACACTGCGAGCCCAGGCGCTGCACGTTCAAACGAAAAAGTCTGAAGCGGAAGCGATTCCACTCACCGTGAGCGCGAATCCCAGTTAGTCGATCCGCCAATCTCCAACTTTCTGACCAGGTTCTCGCGCCACGGCGGAGAGTCGTGCAGTTTCGCTCTTCGCGCTGCTGCGTGATTCAATCACTGCTGTGCAGGTTTGGTTCCTTCTTCGTCATTCCCGCTCCCCTCTTTCTTCATCGCCTGGTAGATAAGCGCCTGGACGATGGCTCGTTCGCCGAGTAGCCGGCCCGCGCGATTGCTGGCCTGCTGCAAATCCCGAAACTGGCCTTGGTCCAATTCGGTTTCAAAGGCGGTGAACGCCTGCTGCAGCGACAGCATCATGTTCGCCAGCACGCTCCATTCCTCACGCGTGTTCGGGCGATATTGCTGCATCAGGTTGATCGGCACGTCCACCTTCCAGACGCCATCCACCTCGCGCATCATCAAGCCGAGTCCAAACGCGGGCTGGCCGTCGATGAGGATCGCCGCCGTGCCGTCGCCAAGGTCTTCAACGCTGATGCGCTGGCGCTGCTGATCCATCAAGCCGAACGGGTCAGCGAGAAACCGGCCGATGTTTTCCAAGCCGCCACGGTCTGTCGCGGCGCCGGCTGCGTTCAATTCCTTCTCGGTTTCCGCCGGGAATCGCGCCCGCACTTTGCTCGCCACCCGATAGAGTTGACCAAGCATGTCGCCCGTCTTGTCGATTACGTTCTGGATCGCGCTGGCCTCAGTGACGCCATCGGCGAACGTCACATCGCGCGACTGGATGTGGATCATTCCCCCCAGCATTTCGGGATGACCGTCTGCGATCATCTTGTACATCGAATCGAGTGCAGCCTGAGGCGAAGAGGCGTCGTACCGCGGCTTGCCGCAGCCGCCCAACGACGCCGTGCCGATCGCAATCGCCATGAACAAGTGAACCGCACGCATGGTAAGCCCTTCACGGTAGCCTGATCATGGTAGCCGGCCCGCGCCCGCGACTGTCGGACCGATCGGCTGGCGGTTCCTATGATGCCGGCGATGCAGATCACCCTCAACGGTCAGCCGACGGTGCTTACCGATGGCGCCAACGTCCGGCAATTGCTCGAGGAGCATGGCTTGGGCAGCGCGGCATGCGCCGTGGAAGTCAACCGCGAAATCGTGCCCAAGCGAAAGCACGAGCAGCGGCAGTTGAACGAGGGCGATCAGGTCGAAATCGTGACGCTTGTGGGCGGCGGGTGATGGAATTCACGCTGGACCCGGAGGCACAGCCTCCCGGTCGATCCTGGTTGACATATCCTTCTTTCCATGACACAGCAACTCCAATCGACGTCCACGACGAACGAGCCGCTTCGCATGGGGCACATCACGATCAACAACCGGTTGATCGTCGGCACCGGCAAATATGCCACGTACGAGATCATGCAGGAGGCGCTCGACGTCTCCGGCGCGGAAGTGGTCACGGTGGCAGTGCGGCGCGAACGGTTGATCGATGCGCACGGCCGGTCGATTCTCGATTTTCTCGACACCGATCGCTACACCATCCTGCCGAACACGGCTGGATGTTTTACCGCCGAGGACGCGGTGCGCGTCGCGCGGCTGGGCCGCGAGATTCTCGATCAACTCAACAACGCAGGAAAGCGCTGGGTGAAACTGGAAGTGCTCGGCGACAAGAAAACCTTGTGGCCTGACCCGGTCGGCACGCTCGAAGCGTGCAGGGAACTGGTGGCTGATGGTTTCAGCGTGCTGTGCTACTGTGGCGATGATCCGATCATGGCGCTGCGTTTGCGCGATGCCGGCGCGACCAGCGTGATGCCTGCCGGCAGCCCCATCGGCAGCGGGCGCGGCGTGGCGAATCCGGCCGCGATTCGCATGATCCTGGAGTTGCTCAAGGAAAACGCACCGGATTACCCCGTCATCGTCGACGCCGGCGTCGGCACGCCTACCCCCCCCAGTTCCATCGCAATCGTAAACCCCCATGGGCGGCCAAACCCGCCGGACGCACAACCACGGGCGAGTCGATTGC
>CAMPIL010000176.1 GCA_946886375.1 uncultured Phycisphaerales bacterium | reverse complement strand
ACCGCCGAGCAATTGCTGAACCAGTTTCGGCCGAGAGAGAAATCCGAACCGCGCGCCGCGCCTGCCGCGATCGCGAAATCTGGCGGGAATTGAAGCCCGGTTGCATGCGATTCGCCCCGGTCCGCAGCCATTCGCGGGCGGTGAACTTCCGTTTGATCGTGAAACAATCTTCCCTGGGAAGCCGTACCATCGGCAGGGTGGCACTTCGGCAGGAGAGTGTCTCCAAGGCAATTCTCGCCCCCTGCCCCTGCACGCTAGGATGTTCGACACACCCGATTCCCGGAGCCATGCATGGCCGCCACACCCACCGCTGCAAACCTCGCGCAACTTGAAGCCGCCGCCAAGAAGTTCCGCGAGGATTACGTCAACACCAAGAAGCAGATTCAGAAATCTGTCGTCGGCCATGAGGAGATCATTGACGGCGTGCTGACGTGCCTGTTCGCCGGCGGCCACGCGCTGCTGGAGGGCGTGCCGGGGCTGGGTAAGACGCTGCTGATTCGATCGCTGTCTGAAGCGCTGCATCTTCAGTTCAATCGCATTCAGTTCACGCCCGACTTGATGCCCGCCGACGTCACCGGCACGACCATCGTGGTTGAGAACGAACACGGCCGGGAGTTTCAATTCCGCAAGGGGCCGATTTTCGCCCAGATTGTCCTGGCGGACGAAATCAACCGCGCCACTCCCAAGACCCAGTCTTCACTGCTCGAAGCGATGCAGGAGAAATCCGTCACCGTGGGCGGCGTGACGCATCAACTCGACAGGCCGTTTTTCGTCATGGCCACGCAGAACCCCATCGAGCAGGAAGGAACTTATCCGCTGCCTGAGGCGCAACTGGACCGCTTCTTCTTCAAATTGGAAGTGGGATATTCCAGCCGCGCCGATCTGAGTGAGATTCTCAATCGCACCACGGCGGGCGTGCAGCCGAAGATCGAGCAGGTGCTGGACGGCCCGACGATTCTTGAGCATCAGAATCTCGTGCGGCGGGTTGTGATCGCGCCGCACGTGCAGGACTACGCGGTGCGGCTGGTGCTGGCGACGCACCCGCAAGGCGAATTGGCCACGCAGCAGGTCAACCAGTTCTTCCGCTTCGGCGCATCACCCCGCGCCGCTCAGGCGCTGGTGCTGGCCGGCAAGGTCAAGGCGCTGCTGGATGGCCGAGCCAATGTTTCCATTGAAGACATTCGCGGCTCAGTGCTTCCCGCCATGCGTCACCGTTGCCTGTTGAACTTTGAAGGCGAAGCGGAGGGCATGCGCACCGACACGGTGTTGCAGAACATCGTCGACACGCTGCCGGTGGATGCAGGCAGTGCGGTGGCGGCGTGAGTGTTGCGGAATAGAACCGCCAACGAACGCAGATGAACGCAGACAGGAGGGGACAAGGCGGGCTTGCGCCTGGCAGCGCCGCATGAGGAGCGCGCAATCGCTGATTGCTCGTGCTCCGTGCGCGGCCTACGCTGACGGTTCTTGTGGCTTTGGCAAGCGCAAAACATCACGTGCTCGCGGGCGGGCTGATCATTGCGCTGTTCATGGCATCGCAATTCGCAGCCCCTGATCCTGCGCCAGCAGCCCGCACCACACGCTCCCTTACACAGTTCGATCAGTTCAAGTCAATTCCGATCGGTTTGTGCGAGGATTACCCACCTGAATCCACCTCGCCGCAGCGCATTCGCCGGGACATGGCTCTGCTGCGCTCGTTGGGCGTCACGCACCTGCGAGTGTCCTTCGGCTGGGACGATCTTGAGCCGGTGGATGATCGCTTCGACTGGTCGTTCGCTGATGAATTCGTGCGCATCGCGGTCGATGAATGTGGCATCACGCTGCTGCCTTACGTGTGTTACACGCCCGCGTGGGCGGCTGACTCCCAGGCCGGCGCGGCGGATGCGTGGCGTGCCCCTCCGGCGCGGCGCGGTGAATTCGCGGAGGTCATGTTCCATCTGGTGAATCG
The DNA here is from genome assembly GCA_946886375.1 of uncultured Phycisphaerales bacterium. The sequence goes on along the minus strand of CAMPIL010000176.1, from coordinate 5,625 downwards.
ATACAAGGATCGCATTCACACGTGGGAACTCTGGAACGAGCCGGACAATCGCGATTACTGGACCGGCACGCCGGGCCAGTACGACGCGCTCTTGCGCGAAGGCGCGGCCGCGGTGCGTGCGGCTGATCCAAGCGCGAAAGTCGTGCTGGGCGGATTGGCGTGGAACCTGGATTTTCTGCGCGAACTATTTGAGGATTACGATGCCCAGCGCGATGTGGACATCATCAACCTTCACAATTACGCCGAGACGTGGTTCGCCAAACCCATCGAAAGCATCAGCGATTACCTTGACGCCGCGTCGGACATTGCCAAAGAGCACGGCGAAGGCGAACCGCTGTGGATGGCGGAAATGGGGTACAGCTCATTGCGCCATGGCGCGAGGGTGAGCGACTGGCATGCGGCGGCGTATGAGTACGAGCACACTCAGAAGTTCCAGGCCGCGGCGCTGATCCGCATGCTCACGCTGACGTTGGCCTCGCCCGATGTGCAGTTGATCGCGTGGTATGAATTGAGCGACCTGCCGCACGATGGCGAAGTGATCGGCGACGACAACAACCGGCACCTGGGCATCCTTACGCACGATGGTGATGCCAAGCCGGCGCTGCATGCGATGCACCTGGCGGCGCGGATGTTCAGCAAACCAATGCGATGCATTGACGACCAGACTGAAGTGAATCGAACGGCCGGCTCGCACAGTCACGTGCATGTCTTTGAGAGGGCCGACGGCAGCGCGGCGATCATCGCGTGGCTGAGCACGATGCACGATGATCGACCGCATCACCAAGCAGGCACAGCCGCGGATGATCGGTTCGAGACGATTGATGTGAAGATCAACGATCGGCAATTGACCGCAATTCAATCGCACGATGAGCACGGGAATCCGATGGTCCTGCCGCCGATCGAGCGGCGAGATGGTGCGACGCATGTTCAGCGTTTGCAGCTGCGGGGTGGAAGCGTCACGATCATCGAATTGCGCTGACATTGTGACGCCGCAATCGCGCGGCCAGCGGGACACCGGCGGATTCCGCATGTGGTGCAAACGGCCCGGCCGCTACGCTTACCATCGATCGGAGGCCACCATGAACCGATGGCGATGGACTGTGATTGCCGCGCTGATCTGCTGTGTGCCGGCAGGCTGCGCGAAATATCAATACACGATCCTTGAACCCACAACATTGACCCAGAGCGTTCCGCGCAAGGGTGAAGTAGAAATCAATCGCGGTGCCGTGGCGTACGATTTTGAGGACCTCGGCGACAGCCTGGGCGTGAAGATTGAGAATCGAAGTAATGATCCAATTCTGCTGGTGGGCGAGCGAAGTTATGTCGTCGATCCCGACGGGGCGACCAACGCGCTTCGCAGCAGCACGATCGCGCCGCGCAGTTACATTGCGTTTACCCTTCCACCGGCATACGTCGCCTATTGGCCTGACTGGGACTCTGGCTGGGGCTTCGGCGCGAGATCGTACGGTTTCGTCGGATCTGGCTTCGGCTCAACCTGGGTGGAATATCCGCTTGGCTACTACGGCGGGTATCGGACGTTCACGCCCTGGGAGTGGGACGGCGGCGAAGTGCGCCTGCACTTGACCTTTGATCGCGCAGGCGAACCCATTGAACATGAATTCCTGATTCGCCGCGTGCGCGTGGATTGAACAGCACTCGAACTGTTGCACCTGTGTCGCTGGCAGGCGATACTCAGGCGATGGAATCTGCTGCGCGAAGGCGTTGCGTGTTCGTCATGCTGCTGCTGATTCAAGCGGCGTGTTCATCCACCGAACGCCTGGCTGCGTCGCGCGAGCCGCTGCAACTGGATGGAATCCCGGTGAGTTACGGCCACCGCCGCGAAGAAGCGATCATGGCGATTTCTGATGATGAATGGCAGGCGTTGGCAGAACTCTTCAGTCCGCCGCCGGCCTCGGCTCTCGAAGAGCGGCTGGCGGTGCGCAAGGCGGTCGCCATGTTGGAGCAGGTCGCCGGCCGGCAGACCTCCACCTTCCGCGACTGGCGCATGGATGATCTGAATCCCGCCGGTGCGGGCTGTCTGGATTGCATCGATGAAGCGGTGAACACCACGACGTACCTTCGGCTGTTGGAAGAGCGAGGCCTGCTGCATCATCACGAGGTGATGGAAAAGGCGTTTCGCGGGCCGCTGCAACTGGACACGCATTACGCCGGCCAACTGCGCGAGAAATCCACCGGCGAGTTGTACGTGGTGGACTCGTGGTTTCTCGCCAACGGCTGGCCGCCTTACGTGCAGAAAACCGGCGACTGGCTGGCGCACAAGGACTGGCCCCAGGAAGAAAATCCCGAAACGTGGAACGAAGAAGCGTTGGATCGCAACGTTGCCTACTGGCCGAAGACCGAGTGAGCGCGCCGCAGCGAACTTCGACGTCAAAGGCGTTCACGTGCAATAATCTCCCGTGACGTTTCTCACCCCCTGGTCGGCGCTGATTGCCGCCGCAATTGCTCTGCCGCTGCTGTTGCTGCTGTATTTTCTGCGCCTGCGGCGGGTTCACCTGCGCGTGCCCAGCACGCTGCTGTGGGAGCAGGCGTTCCAGGACCTTCAGGCGAACGCGCCATTTCAGAAACTTCGCTGGTCGCTGCTGCTGGCGCTGCAATTGCTGTTGTTGCTGGCCCTTTTGCTGGCGTTGGCGCAGCCTGTGGTGCGCGGGGCTGAAACGCTTTCTTCGCGCATCGTGTTGCTGATCGATCAAAGCGCATCCATGAACGCGCTGGTCGCCGATGCGCCAGGTGAAGGAGCCGGAAACACTCGACCCCGCACCCGATTGGACCTCGCCAAGCAAATGGCGAGAGAGATGATCGAGGACTTGGACAACGCCGACCGCCCGCGGCAGATGATGATCATCGCCTTTGGCTCCGATGCACACGTGGCGAGCAGTTTCGAATCCAATCGCAGCGTGCTTCTGGATTCGCTGCGGTCGATCCAGCCCACGGATGAGCAGGCGAATTTCGACGCCGCGCTGCAACTGGCGGGCGCGTTCGCCGCCACGCGCGATGAGCGCGAAGTCGATCAGCCGCAGGTTGTTTTGCTTTCCGACGGCGGCGTCACGCCCGCGGCCGAGTCAACCGGGCATCGCCTTGCATCAGGACGGTTCACCTATGTGCCGGTGGTGCCCGTGGCACACGACCAGGATGAAGACCAGCGGCAGCCGCCTGATGCTGCCGCCGGCAACAACATCGGCATCACGTCGTTCAGCGTGCGGCGGGATTACGAAGACCCCGCGCGTGTGATGGCCTTTGCGCGGCTGGTCAACGCGGGACCGCGGCCTGCCGACGTCGCCGCAACGCTGTGGATTGATGAAGAACCTGTCGCGGCAATTCGCAAGACCATTCCGCCCGCCAGCGCCAACGGGCCGGGCGAAGCGTCGATCACGCAATCCATCGATTTGCCGGGCGGAGCGGTTTTGACGCTGCGCCACAATCATGGCGATGCGTTGGCAGCAGACGATGCGGCATGGATCGTGCTGCCGGCTCCATCGCGCCCGCGAATCGTCCTTGTGCATCCCGACGGCGCGGCTGCCGATCCATTTCTTCACGATTTGCTTGATGCGCTGGAGCCGCAGCGGCTGGATTCGCTTTCCGCCGAGGCGTTCGCCGCCATCGATCCGCAGCGGATCGACTCAAGCGAAATGTACGATCTGGTTGTATTCGATCGCGTGTCAGCGACGCGGCTGCCGGGAATTGGTTCGATCTCCTTCGGCGGAGCGCCTGCGGGACTGGGTGCCGCAGTCGATGCTGATCGCGCTGCAGGCCCGAATGCAACCACACAGCCGCAGAACAATTCGACAAAGCCCGAGGAGAATCTAGTCGGCAGGCACATTCTGAGCTGGGACCGCCAGCATCCGCTGATGCGGAGCGTGTCATTGGATAATCTCGTGTACGCGGGTTTTGGCGCTTTTGACCTGCCGCCGGGGGCGACCGCGCTGGCATACGGGCCGGGCGGCCCGGTCATCGCGCTGGTTCGCACGCGCGGGGCGGGCCACGTCGTCGTGGGATTCGAATTGCTCAAGAGCAACTGGCCGCTGCATGTGAGCAGCGCGGTGTTCATGCAGAACGCGGTGGACTATCTCACGCTGGCGCGATCGGGCATCGACGGCTTGGCCTACCGGGCGGGCGATCCGTTGACGGTTCGTGCCGCGGCGGGCGCGGAGCGGTTGATCGTGGAAGGGCCCGAGCGGATGTCCGTGCCGGTTGAGCCGGGGTCAACCGCGGCGCTGCCGCCGCTGCGGCGTGCGGGGCTCTACGCGATCGCGGGAGCGGCGTCGCCGTTCGATCGGTTGGCGGTGAACGTGTTCAGCGATGTGGAGTCAGACATTCAGCCGCGCGCAGCGGTGACGGTGAACGCAGAGACCGCTGTCGGCCGCGCCGGCAGCGCGATCGCGGCCAAACCGCTGTGGCCATGGCTGGCCGCGGTTGCGATCGTCCTGATGACCGCCGAATGGCTGATCTATTGTCTGCGAGCGCGTGGCGGCGGGGGATAGTTTCAGCACCGCTGCGGGCAACTTGCTCTTGCGCAAAAATTCCTTACGCTGTCGGACCTGTGGCGGGCAAGGAGGACACCGTGCGTGCGATCGCAAACTGCATCATCGTTTCTATTGTTTCTGGCGTCATGGCTCCTGCCGCGTTGGCGCAGGGCGTCGCGCAACCTGTCGCCGACGAAGTGGACGTGACCACACCAACCGGCCAGCAGTTTCACTTCGTCATTTCCGGCGGGGCCGAGTACCAATTCGAAACCAGTCTCGACACCGGAGACATGAGTGTGGCACGTTCTGGCGGCGGCGTGGGCGTGCAGACCAAATTCAGCGATGACCTCCGCGCAGCCGTCAACATCAACTATGGCGTTGACCTGTATCGCTTTGACGGCCACGCGCTTGGCATCGTCTTCCCAGGCGAGGCGTGGGACACTATTCACACCATCACCGCAACCGCGATCTTTTCCTTGGACCTTTCCAACGACTGGACCGTGTTCGGCGGGCCCCAGATCCAAACCGCCCGAGAAACCGGCGCGGACTGGGGCGATTCCATCAGCGGCGGCGGGGCGATCGGCCTGACCTACCAATGGTCGCGAGATTTGACCATTGGCGGCGGCGTCTCGGTGGTCACCCAACTGGAGGACGACCCGCGCATCCTGCCCATCATCGTGATTGATTGGGCCATCACCAACGACTTCCGCCTTCGCAACCAAACCACCAACAGCTCGATCTCACGCACGGGCCTTGAGTTGGTGTATGAAGCCGGCCGGGGACTGGAATTCGCCATCGGCGGCGCGTTCCAGTTCTCGCGCTTCCGCCTTGACGATGTTGCCCCGGTACCAGGCGGCGTGGGCGAGGATGAAGGCGCTCCCGTCTGGTTCCGCGCCACCTTCAAGCCGACCCAGAGGATTTCGATCGACGGCGTCGCCGGCTTCAACTTTGACGGCGAGTTGCACCTGATCAGCTCCAACGGCACGACCATCGCTGAAAGCGACTACGATCCGGCGTTCTTCGCCGGCGTGTTCGCGAGCATTGAGTTCTGAGACCGGCCGCGGGCTGAATCAACCGCCCGCTTGCACGTTGCAGGCAACCACATTCCTGACGATGCGGCGATGTCGTGCGCGCATCGGTTCCG
>CAMPIL010000175.1 GCA_946886375.1 uncultured Phycisphaerales bacterium | reverse complement strand
ATGGCGAAAGCGAGTTCGCGTTGACGGGATTGACGCCCGCGCCCAGCCGCGTGGTGAAGCCGCCGCGCGTTGCGGAATCGCCCGTGGCGTTTGAATGTGAAACGGTGCAGGTGGTTCGCACCAATCCAGGCGCGCCGGCAGGCGGCAACATCGTGATCGGCCGGGTGGTGCATGTGTTCGTGCGCGATGATTTGATCAACGAGCGATTCCACATCGATCCAGCACGGTTGGATGCGATCGGCCGGATGGGCGGCCTCGGGTACACGCGCACGCGCGATCGATTTGAGTTGCCCATGAGCCGGGCTGCCCTTGAATCACGAGTGACGGCGGGCGCCGAACCGCCACCAGCGATGGGTTGAGGGGCGCGGAGTTTCCGTTGGAGGCGAGGGGTGATCGAACCGCGGCTGGGCATCCACGGCCGCATCGCGCAACGCCGCGACGGCGTTGTGCAGTTGCACGAGGGCCTGTTCGCGTTGGTGACTCAGCGAATCCAGCGATGCGCTCAACTTCTGCCGGCGCTGGTGCGCGGCTGCATCGTCGTTGGAGCCTGCCTCAAGCGCCTGATCGGCGAGCACCCATTCCTGCTCCAGCCTGGCGAGTTGTTCCTGCACGGAGCGGATGCGGCCTGCGATTTCGTCCAGCGAGCGAATCTGGGCGCTCAGGTTCGCCAGGCGCTGCTCGGCCCGCTGGGTTTTGTCCAACGCGGTTTGGCGCGTGGCTTCGGTGTTGCGTTGACGCTGCACCAGTGATTCCACTTCACGCTCCAACAAAGTGATGTTCTCGGTCTTGCGCTGCAGATCGCTCTGCATTTCCGACGCAGCGGCGCACAGCGATTGAATCTGGGTTGTCTGTGATTCAAGAAGTTGGCGCGCCTCTTCCGTCTGGCGCTGCGATTCTTCAAGCGCGGCATGCGATTCGCCCGCCATCGGCGCGGCGGAATCTTCGGAATGATCGACTCCGGCGGCAGATTCGCCGGGCGATTGTGATTCATCGGACTGCTCAGCAAATTCGCCTTCTGAATCCCTGAACACGAGGTCAAACGGCCCGATCGAAATGCGATCGCGGTGCCGCAGCGGCGCATCCTGCACCGGCACGCCGTTGAGCCGCGTGCCGGTCTGCGAGTCCAGATCACGCACGCGCACCGCGCCGTCGATCACTTCAATCACGCAATGCTCACGGCTGATGCGCACATCGCGCAGCACGACATCATTGCGAGACGACCGGCCTACCGTCAGCCGATCCGCGATCTCCATGCGCGATACGGTCTTGAATTTCCTGATCTCCAGTCTCGCCACAGGCGAGTGTCCTCCGAACCGTCTATACGATTGCCGCTTCCCTGTGGATGCTGCGCCGTGAAACAACAAAGCCCACGGCGTACACGCCGTGGGCTTCCACCTGGATGATTTCAATCAAAATTTCAGCCGTTCTTGCGTGCGAAATCGCGCATGAACTGGGCCAGCGCCTTGCATCCTTCCAGCGGGAAGGCGTTGTAGATGCTCGCGCGCATGCCGCCTGCATCGCGGTGGCCTTTCAGGCCGTCCATGTCCAATTTCACCGATTCCGCGACGAATTTCTTGTCCAGGTCTTCGCTGGGCGCACGGAATGTGACGTTCATGTGCGAGCGGCAGTCCGGCCGCGACACGCCCGTGTAGAAGCCGCCGCTTTGATCGATGGCGTCATAAATCAGTTTCGCCTTCTCCGCGTTGCGCTTCTCCAGCGTGGCCAATCCACCCTGCTTGAGAATCCACTTGAACGTCTGGCCCATCATGTAGATGCCGAAGGTGGCAGGCGTGTTCAGGCGTGAATCGTTCTTGGCGTGATTTGCGTAGCTGAACATGCTGGGCAGGTTCTTCTTGCCTTTTTCGACCAGGTCCTTGCGGATAATGACCAGCACCACGCCCGACGGGCCGAGGTTCTTCTGCGCTCCGGCGTAAATCATGCCATGCTTGTTGATGTCGACGGGCCGGCTGAAAATGTCGGAACTGGCATCGCAGATCAGCGGCGAATTGCTCGACGGCGCGTTGTTGTAGCGCGTGCCGTAAATGGTGTTGTTGGAGCAGTAGTGCATGTACACCGCCCCGCCGCCGGAAGTCGTCTGCTTGATTTCGCTGTCCGAAGGCGTGTAGGCGTAACCCACCTTGCTTCCATCGAACGCCACGTTCACGTTGCCGAACAGTTTGGCTTCCTTGATCGCCTTGGTCGTCCACACGCCGGTGTCGGGATAGTCGGCGGTGGTTTCAGGCGAAAGAAAGTTCATCGGGATCATGGCGAACTGCGTGGTCGCGCCGCCCTGAAGAAACAGCACTTCGTAATCGTCGGAAATGCTGGCGATTTTCCGGCAGTCGGCCTTCGCCTCATCCATCACGCGGTCGAACACCGGACCGCGATGGCTGTGCTCCATAATGCCGATGCCCGAACCGAAAATATTCCAGATGTCCTGTTGCGCCTGGCGCAGTACTTCCTCGGGCATCACGGCGGGGCCTGCGGAAAAGTTGAAGATGCGCTTGGAGGCGTACGGCCCCGCGGAGCCGGTCGATTCAGGTTTGATCTTGGCGGGCGGTGTGGTCTGGGTCGTGGTCATGATGAATCTCGCGAAAAAACTGATTCACTTGGACGGAATGTTGGTCACGGTGGCGCTGAGCACGGCGTCGTTCGCGCTGATGGCGGTCACGTGCTCGGGCCTGGGCGTCTGGTCGAGTTGAATCCGCGCGCACGCGGCTTGCGTGCCTTCGTAAATGATGTTTTCCATTTCCTCAACATTAATGCCCGCCTGGCCCAGCGTGTAGAAGATGTGGGCCAGCACGCCCGGCTGATTCAGGTGGCGCACCGTAAGCATGCACGTGGCCGGGGTTGATGCGGCACGGTTCACGCAATTCAGCACGCGGCCGGTACGAACATATTCCGCCACCACGCGCACCGCTTCGCGCGCAATCGCAAGTTGGGCCTGGTCCGTCGAAGCGCCCACGTGATGCGATCCATACACGCCCGGTTCCTTGACGATGGCGTCAGTGAACGCGCCTTCGCCGCCGGCCGGCTCACTGGCGAACACGTCCAACCCGGCGCGCACGCCCTTGGTGCGAATGGCGCTGGTGAGCGCGGCTTCATCCACCACGCTGCCTCGGCTGGTGTTGATCAGGTACGCGCCGGGCTTCATCGCGTTGCAGAATTGCTCGTTGATGAGGTTCTTGGTGTCGGGCGTCGAAGCGACATTGACGGAAATCACATCCGACATCTTCGCCAGGTTGATGATGTTGCTGACATAATCCACGCCCATCGCGTCGGCCTTCTCCTCGGTCAGACTGCGCGACCACGCGACCACGTGCATGCCGAATGCCTTGCCGCGGTGCGCGACTTCCTGGCCGATCTGCCCCAATCCGACGATGCCCAGCGTGCGGCCGTACAGGCCCGCCGCCTTGCTGTATTCCTTCTTGTTCCATTTTCCGGCGCGCAGATCGATGGTCTGGTCCGGCACGCGGCGGTCGCAACTGAGAATCAGCGACCAGGCCAGTTCAGCCACGGCAATCGCGTTCTTGCCCGGACAATTGGCGACAAAGATGCCCTTCGCGGACGCCGCCGGCACATCGATGTTGTCATAGCCGGCCCCAGCCCGCAGCACGAGGCTCAATTTCTTCGCCTTTTCAAAGACCGCTGCGGGAACCTTGGTGCCGCGCACGATCAGAATGTCCGCGTCAAACGCCTCGATGGCGGCGGGCATGGTTTCCGGCGAAAGATCTGGGGCGACCTTGACCTCGCAGCCCGCGTGTTCCAGCCCGTCCACCCCGGACTGTTCGAACTTGTCCGCAATGAGCACTCTCATCTCGGTCTGGGGTTCATCGGTGGAGTGACGCGCCGAAGGCATGACGCTACGTGCAGGTGTGGTAGTCATGGCCCCATAGTGTATCGCCTCAGCGATGGCTGTGGCGGAATGCGGCAGGCGGCTTGGAAGCCCGCCTGCCTCGCTCGTTCAGTTCAGCGGTTCAACGTCGGACCGACTCAATCTAAACTGTGGATGAGCAGTCCGCTGCGCAACTTCGGCTCAAACCACGTCGACTTCGGAGGCATGATCTCGCCTGCATCCGATACGGCCATCAGTTGAGCCATCGAAGTGGGGTGCATGGAAAAGGCGATCGCCATGTCGCCGCTGTTGATGCGCCGCTCCAGTTCCGCCGTGCCGCGAATCCCGCCGACAAAATCGATCCGCTTGTCGGTGCGCGGATCGCCCACGCCGAGAATGGGCGTCAGCACGCGGTCTTGCAGCAGCGAAACATCCAATGAGCCGATGGCGTCGGCATGATTGATCGATTTGGGGTCGAATTCCAATGACCGCCACTCGCCATCAAGATAGAAGCACACCACGCCGGCGCGCGGCGGCCGCGGCTGTGAGGTCTTGGCGACCGCTCCAACCTCCGTGACTTTCTCGAGAAACTGGATGCTTGAGAGGCCGTTGAGGTCCTTCACCACCCGGTTGTAGGGCAGAATCTGCAACTGGCTGGCGGGAAACAGCACCGCGAGAAACCAGTTGTATTCGGCATCTGGATTGGAGGCGCGATCGGCGCGCCGGCGTTCCAATCCGGCCCGCACCGCGCTCGCCGTGCGGTGGTGGCCGTCGGCGATGTACGCCACAGGCACGCCGGGGTCGCGGCCGAAAGCGTCAACGTATCGCTGCGCATCCTCAACTTTCCAGATCGTGTGCGTCACGCCGTCCTTGGTAATGAAGTGAAACTCCGGTCGTGAGTTCATGTCCATCTCGACCATTTGGTCGACCGCAGCCTGATCGCGGTAGGCCAGGAACACCGGTTCCGCGTGCGCATTGAGTTCAAGCACGTGGCGGGTGCGGTCGTCTTCCTTGTCCTTGCGCGTCTTCTCGTGCTTCTTGATCACATCGCTGGTGTAATCGTCGATGTGGCAGCAGCAGACCAACCCCACCTGGCTGCGATGGTTCATCACCTGCCTGTAGAGGAACATGCGCGGTTGTTCATCGCGCATGAGAATGCCCTTGGCGAGAAAATTCTGGAAGTTCTCCTTCGCCTTGGCGTACACCGAATCGTCGTAGGGATTGGTCGATTCCGGCAGATCGATTTCCGAACGAATGACGTGCAGAAAACTAATCGGATTGCCCTGCGCCATCTCGCGCGCCTCGGCGGTGTTGATGACGTCATATGGCACGCACGACACCTGGGGCGCGCGATTCGGTTGCGGTCCAATGGCGGAAAACGGTCGGATGCGAAGCATGCCGGGCATGATAAGGCCAAATTATCGGCTGTTCTTGAGCCTATGGCTCAAGCGAGGGTGCGATCGTTCCGAAAGGGACAACTGGGTCGGCTGATTCGGCAGACCTTTTTACCTGGGAGGTTTGCAAATGAGCACGACGTGGACCGCCGCCATTCCGCAGCAGGACGATGAACATCATGCGCCCCTGCGGTTTGAACGCCGCGGCGTGGATCGCTGGCCGACTCATGGCGTGGCGAACGCCTTCCGGCTCAGCGGCGAGAAATTCGGCTGCATCCACGAATTGTCCATCCTTGACTGGTCGCACGACGGCCTGGGCGCGATCTGCGATTCGGTCATCGAGCCCGGCACCTGCGTGTCGCTGGGCTTCCAGGCCCCCGGCAATCCCGCCAAGCGAGGCATCGTGCTGCGCTGCACGCCCTGCGGCAAGGGATACAGAGTGGCGATTCAGTTTGAGGCACGATTGGCGGCGTGAGGGAGAGAGTGGCCAGTTGACGAAGGGCACGGATTAGGCGTCAGTGGTCCGTCATTGAGGCAGCGTGACGACGGCGATGGGGGATGATCATCGCAAGTCCGCATTCGCCGGACGAATTCGAAGCGCCCGGCGATCCGAGCGCCCTGCACCTCACCACCACACCAATCCCCAATCCCTAGCCCCAACCACTCCCTTGCATGTCAACCTGTGAGACCTATTCCGATCGGGCGCGCGGCATCTGCGATGTTCCGCTGGACAGTCGCTTGCCGAATCCCGATAGCAATTGTGTATTGAGGGGTGTCGGCGTGAGCCGGCGCCGCTCGTTTGGGAGCGGAGGGAAGGGACGCCCTTTTGGGGCGGGGGTTGGTCGGCGCGGCCCAACGGCAGTGCCGACAATTCTTCGGGCCGAGCTCGCGTGAGTTCGGCGTAAGTCGGAGTGGGACGGATGTGGGCCGCTGAGTCGGTCATTCAACCATGCAAGCAATTGCGAAGGAGTCAGGTCACATGCGCACGCAAGTCAAGCGAGCATTCACGCTCATCGAAATTTTGATCGTTGTGGTGATTCTCGGCATTCTCGCCGCGATCGTCATCCCGCAGTTCACAGATGCCTCGCAGCAGGCCACGGACGCATCGGTCCGCAGTCAGTTGCAAACGCTTCGCGCCCAGATCGAACTGTTCCGCGTGAAGAACAACGGCACCGATCCGACGCTGCTGGTCACCGCTTGGAATCAGATGACCAATGCCAACCCGCCGTACCTGCAGGCTGCCCCCAAGAATCCCCTGCAAGCCAACTCGTCCACCGTGGCTGCGGCTGCCGCCGCCGGTGTGGGTTGGGTGTGGCGTGCCCGTGGCGCTGGTCTGCCCAACGACTTGTTCGCGGTCGCCGCGGACGGCACCGAATTCGTCGAATAACGCCGATTCGGTTCGGATCTAGAACTACAGACGCTGGCGCGGAAACGCGCCAGCGTTTTTTTCAGCGAGGCAATTTCAGCGGAGTCGGGGATCAAGTGTGAGCCAGTATTATCACGCAACCACGTTGTCCTGGCGCGTCGCCCGCATCGGCGGCGTGCTCCGATCGATGCTCATGTTCGTGTGCGGCGCGGTGGTCCTGGTGGGGGCCGCCCTCATGCTGGAGCCCAACGCGCTGCAGGCCGTTGGCGGGCACACGCTGGCGCCCGCGCCAGTGCACAGTTCCCAGCGCACGCACGATGAGTTCGCGGAAACGCTGTCCACTCTCATCGCCAATTGCAAGGAAATCCTTGCCCTTAACAATCACCAGCCCAACGCCCAGGCGTCAATCGTGCTGTGGGTGAAGGACGATGAAAACCTCGGCGTCATCGATCCTGAGGAAATCGCCGTCATCAGCCACAGCCAACTGCTGCGCACGGTCACCGCCTACAGCATGGAAAAACGCGGCACACGATCCGAAGCCGCCAGCGCCGAGGCCGGATCATCGTCGAAGCCCGCCACGACATCGGCGATTCGCGCGCAGACCCTCGACCGCGGGGTGGTGACCGGCACGCCGCGCTACGGCCGGCCCGCCGCCCTGCGCCTGGGCGGCCCGCTGGACCGCACGGCCATTTCCGCCCCCGTGTTCTGCGACCGCTGGCGGGCCACGCCTTCGGTGCAGCCGAAAACCATCGGCACCGGCATATCGGACATGCGCGTGGAGCCTGTGAGTGGTGAGGCCGCAGACTTTTCGGTCCTGCGCTTGTGGCTTAGGTGGTCAGCGGATTCAGCCGATGGTGCTGGTGAGGCCACGGCCTTGATCCAGCACCAAAAGGAGTGATTGGCGATGCGACAGTCCACCTATCTCAACGTGATTCTGACAGTCAACGCGTGTCTTCTCACAGGCATTCTCTGGACACACG
>CAMPIL010000174.1 GCA_946886375.1 uncultured Phycisphaerales bacterium | reverse complement strand
TCTGAATGTCCTCCAGCGCCCGGAGCGCCTTCTGGGCGGCATGGGCATGCTGATGGACCGCGATGCCGCCCAGAAGGCGCTCCGGGCGCTGGAGGACATTCAGAACAAGATCAAGGCCGTGGACAATCGCCTGTTCGACCAGATGCAGACGGTGCTTGCTGAGGATCAAGCTCCTCGCATGACGCCGGTGCGCATGGCTCGCGAGCGCGTGCGCTATCGCAGTGGATTGAGCCGCATGACCGCGTTTCTCAATCCCGCGGCCCAGATTGATCTCAGCGAACTTCTGGCCGACCTGAACCTGACAGACCAGGAGAAGCAGGCGATTGACCCGGCGCTCTCGCAGTACGAATCCACGCTGACCGGCGGGGCGCGCAAACTGTATGACGCCACCATCAGCATGATGACCGAAGCGCTGGACCAGATGCGCGCTCAAGGCCTGTCCGAAGACGCCATGCGCGACCCGGAGCGACGCGGCCAGATGTTCCAGGCCTTCCGCACCGTCATGGGCGACATTCAGCGCAAACTCGCCGGCAAGACCGCGGATTTGAGCGACCTGAATCGCCGCACGCTGCGCGCTTTGACGCCCGGCCTCGCCGAGGACCACGCCCGCGCGCTGCGTGACACGTTTCATCAGCGCGCGTATCCGGAAATCGGTTCCGGCGGCGGAACGACCGCGCGCGCCTTCGACGTCGCGCTGAAGTTCAAGGAACTCAGCGACGATCAGCGGGCCTCCATCGCGGCGATGGCCGGCGAGTACCAGGCCAGTCTCGACCGAATCGCCGACCAGATGATGGACCTGATCGACGGCAATCGCAAGGCGCAGACGTTCTTTGATTTTGACCAGGACAGCCGGCGGAAATTCGATGAGCAACTCGGCGAGTTGCGCGACAGGCGGTCGAAACTGAATGAGAGTTTCGTCAGCAACCTTCGCGCCGCCCTGCCGCCGGAACTGGTTGAGCGATTGGAGAAGCGCGTCGCCGATGGCGGCAAGGAAACAGCCGAATCCGAGGAAATCTCGGTCGTGGCCGTGGGCGGTCCCGGCGGGGCGGGAGCATTTTCAGTGGTTGCCCGCGCTGGCCGGCCGGCATTGGACAATTCCGAGGTTGAAACCGACCCATTCCTGCCCGGGCCGATCACCAAGCATGACGTTGAGCGGTACGCCGAGACCCTTACACTCGCGCAGGAAGAGAAAACGATTCTCAGCAGCCTGCACGATGATTACATGGAGAAGTTCCAGGCGCTGGAGCACGACCAGTTCGCCGCGATCAAGCAGGCGCAATCCAAGTTGTGGGCGATGGACCCCCGCGCAGGTCAGGTCACGCCGCCCACGGCGCAGGCCATTGATGAACTGTACGCCCTGCGCAAGAAGGCGCTCACGGCGGCGCTCGCGCTGGATCAGCAGTTGTTCAGCGATATTGAAATCGCCATCGGCGATGAGCAGTCCGCGATGATTCAACGGCTGCAGGCGGCGCGGCTGCGGGCCGTGTACGGCCGCGCCGGGTCCGGCGGCCCGGGCATGATGTTCGCCGGCCGCGCCGGCGGAGCACGCGAGGTGCGCGTCAACGGGCGCGGAGCAGGCCGCGGGGGGATGCGGTTTGCCGGCCTCGGCGAATCCGGCGAAGCGAACGTCGATCTCGCCGCGGTCGTAACGTCGCTCAAGATCACGCCTCCTGACGCCGCTGCGTTTGACGCCGCGCTGAAGGAATATGAGAAGGCTGCGGTCGCCGCATTCCAAGGCATGTATGAAGCGGCCATGCGCATGCAGGCAGCGCGCGACAAGATGATGGCCCAGGCCACGCGCATCGAAGCCAGCCGCGAAACGCGCACCTTCGAGTTCAACGACACCATGCGGACCATGATGGAAACCGAAGGCAAAGCCGCCGCCGATGCGCGCCACGCCGTCACAGCGCTGAATAAATCCTCGCTGGAAAAACTCATGGGCGCGCTTGGGCCCGCCGAGGCGCACGCGCTTCGCCGCGCGTACAACGAAAAGGCCTTCCCCAGCGTGTTTCAGGACTCGCGCTCGGCTGAGCCGCACCTGAGCGCCGCCATGAACCTGCCGGACCTCTCCGAGCAGCAGCGCACCCAGATTCAGGAAATCGCGATCGAATTCCGGGGCCAGTACGAGCAATTCTGCGATCAACTTGTCGACTTGGAATCGGCGATGCCCGATTTCAGCGGCCCGCCCCAGAACCGCGACTGGCAGGCGATTCAGCAGCAGATTCGCACCCGCGAAAAGATCGAGTTCGATCGCAATGATCTCAACGATAAGGCCTTGGCCAGGCTTCGCGCCACGCTGAACGAGCAGCAGATTCGTCAACTGGGCGGCCTGCAGCCCAACGACGGCAAGAACGGCTGAACATCCGTTCTTGATCGGCCAATCGAAGACACGCGACGGTACACTGTTGCAAGTTTGCGGTCGCGCTGCGCCGCCGCAAGTTCGCGTGCGCCGTTCCCAACAAGTCATCGGACCGCATCGCCATCGCACCTGCCTGTGGACGCATCGCCATGAATCACATCACACCTGTCGCATCGTTGCGCACCATGCTGCATCGCCTGGCTTTGGTCATGGCATGCGTAATTGTGTTCTCCGCCAATTCCGCAAGCCTGGCGCAAGGCACGTCGGGCGCGCTGCCTGATCCCATCACGACGCATGAACTCAAGGGCTACGCCGACCGCCTGCGCCTGAGCGATTCGCAGCGGCAGGCGGCTCAGATGATTCACGACCAGTACAAGCAGGAATTCCGCTCGCTGCGTGAAGGCGAAATCGCCGAGTTCCTCAAGGAAATGCGCTCCATGCAAGGGGGCATGGTGATGCCCAAGCGGCAGGTCATCGAAACCTTCCTGAAGAAACTGGATCACCTCAACAACAAGATCGCGGCGCTGGACAATCGCATGTTCGACCAGATGCAGTCCACGCTCACCGAGGATCAGATGGCGATGATGCCCCGCGTCCGCATGGCGCGCCAGCGCACCCGCTACACCAGCAACCAGATGATGTGGATGACCGGCAACCGCGCGGTGGACCTGAGCGAAGTGCTGCAGGACATCGAAGTCACGCCGGAACGACTGCAAACCATCGATCCCATGATGGGGCAGTACGAAGGCAAACTGACCTCATCGCTGGACAAGTTGAATGAAGCCTCGACCACGATGATGCTGCGCATGTTCGACGCCCTGGAGCAGCAGGGCTTCACCGAGCAAAGCATGTCCGATCCAGAGACCGCCCAGAAGCTGGGAGAGGTCATGCAGCAGATCTGGCGCGACATCACGATGGAAGGCCTGGAACTCACCGCGAAGATCGCCGAGTTGAACCATCGAACGTACAAGTCCCTCGCCCCGCTGCTGGATGCCGAAACCGCGCGCACGCTTCGCGACCGCTACTACACGCAGGCCTATCCCGAAGCGGGGTTCACCTTCGGCGGAGAATCGCCCTTTTTCAAAGCAGCGCTCAAACTGGAGCAACTGACCGCCGAGCAGCGCGACCTGATCGTCGCGGCCCGCGATGAGGCTCAGCGGAAGATCGACCGAATCGCCGAGGAAGTCGTCGCGCTGGTGGACAACTCGCGCAAGGAGTTCTCGCCCTTCGATTTCAACTCCGAGAAGATGAAGGATCATCACCAGAAACTCACCGACTACCAGGCGAAGGTCCTGGAGGCGACGGAGATGGCGGTGGCCGCGGTGAACGCTGCGCTGGGGACGGAACTGGCAAAAAAGATCGCCGATCTCACGCCTTCAAGTGATCGAGGCGCGGTTGGCCCCAACGCGGCGATGCAGGCGGCGATGGCCAAGGCCGCCGAGGCTCGCGCTGAGGCGGAATCAGCCGATTCCAACGGTGACGCCGAGGGCGCCACCGACGACGCGATTCAGGCGTGGAGTGGCGACCAGTTCCTGCCGGCCGCGATCAGCCAGCGCGATCTTTCGAACATGACCGAAATGCTCAAACTTTCCGATGAGCAGCGCACCGTGCTCAACCAGTTGCACGCGACCTATCTGGAATCGTGGAAGACGATGCAGGAAGCCGCCGTCGCGCCGCTGACCAAGGCCGCGCAGGGCATGTGGCACTTTGATGAGGATTCGCAGGGGACAACCGGCCCCACAACCGATGTGATAGAGCAGGTGCACCGACTGCGCGATTCCGCCCTCGACGCTATCCGGGGGACGGACACGGCGTTTTTCGACGACGTGGAAATGGCCGTGCTGGAGGAGCCACAGCTTCCGCTGATGCATCGGGTGCGGATGATGCGCGAGCGCTTCGGCTACACGCGCGGCCACGACATGATGGGCGGATGGTTCGGCGGGTCCAGCGAATCCACCATCGACCTTTCGCAATTTCTGCTCAGGCAGCCGCTGAGCGATGAGGACCGCGTCGCCATCGAAACCGAACTGGTCAAGTACGAGGAGGCGGCGACCGCGGCGTTCCGCGAGCGGTTCGACGCGTCATTGACTCTGCAGCGGGCGCAGGAGACCTGGCAGGCCGAGTCGGTCAAGGCACGCCAGGAATCGGATGAAAACGCAATGAAGCAGGCGGCGCGATATCAGGAGATCATCGCCGAGCCCAGCAAGCGCCTGAACCAGAGCAACGCCGCGCTCACGCGCCTGAATCATGAATCGCTGGAGCGTGTTCTGGCGGCGCTGCCTGCGGAAACCGCGCGCGGCGTTCGCAACGCGTACAACCGACGCGCGTTTCCCAAAATCTACAACGATCAACTCTCGGTCGATCAACGGCTGATCGAAGCGCAGAAATTCCAGGACCTTGGCCCGGAACAGCAGCGGCGGCTGAGCGACCTTGCCGCCGAATACCGTCCCGCGTACGACCGGCTGTGCGAGCAGATGGTGCAGATCACCGCCGGCACGCAGGCCCCCAACTTCATGGCAGGATATGAAGCCGACCAGTGGAAGGATTGGCAGGAGCGTCAGGAAAAGATCGCGGGCCTGAAGTTCGAGCGCAATGAACTGAACCTGCGCACCATCGACAAACTCAAGGCATTGCTTTCCGAAGACCACATTCGCCGCCTCGGCGGGTTGCCGCAGCCCAAGAAATCCTCGCCCTATGACGAGTGGCTCGAATGAGCCGCGTCGCTGGGCGGATGCCGCACGCGCTCAGCCTTTCTCGCTGACCAGCGCGAAACGATAGAACAGGCGCGAGTGCATGCGGATGTTGGCGAGTCCGGCGCGTCGCGCCAGGTCCAGCGCTTCGCGCCTGGTGAATCCCGCCGCCACGCTGACCACCGCATCGTGCCGGACCATCTTCGGCACGCCGGGCCACGCCATCAGCACGCGCACCCCCAGTTTCCCAGGCACGCCGCGAATCAGGTCATTCCAGATCACGCCCCGGCTCGCCAGCCGGTCCATCATCCGCAGCACCGTCATCACCTGCACGTCGTTGAGATGATGAAGAAACAGCCCCGCGTGCGCGTAGTCGAAGGCGTTGGCTTCAAAACGGTCGGTCAGCGTCAATGCGTCGGCTTGGATGATCTCGATATCCTCGCGATCGCCGATGCAGCGCCGCGCCAGGTCCACCGTGGTCTGATGCAGGTCGATTCCGGTGACATGCACGCGATGGCCCGCGCCTCGCGCCCATTCCGCAATGGCTAGTGGAATGTCCGCCGAGCCTGTCCCCACGTCCAGCACGCGAATCGTTCGATCGGCGGGCCAGCGGCGGGCCCATTGCTTGAACTGGCGCAGTGCGAGGCTCGCGCCGCCTAATCGCCGATTCACCGCGCGAAGATAGCCCAGCGCGCGATCGAGTTCCACGCGGTCGGCGTCCGGATCGTCCATCAACTCCGGATGAATGCGCCTGCCTGTAATCCATGCCATACGATGGTGCATCGTATGGGCGACAGGCCATGCGAACAGTTTCGGCCGTTTTGGCGTATGGGCAATCACTCCCGCGACCTTGCATAATTTTTGACTCATGAAGACCCAATCGACATCGTGGATTCTGTTGATCGCAGCGGCCGTCGTGGCTCAAGGTTGCGACCGGCCTTCGTCGCCGCCCGGAACGCCGACCACCACCACTGCGCCCAACACGGCCCGACAAGCGGCGGTCTCGAACATCACACTCGCTCCCGGACCACGGATCACCTTTGACAAGACGGTTCACGATCTTGGCACGATGAGTGAGACCCAGAGCGCCAGCGTCTCGTTCCAATTCACCAACACAGGCGATCAGCCGCTGGTCATCGAAAAAGTTAATACCTCCTGCTCGTGCACTTCATCCAAACTTGAAAAGAACCAGTACCAGCCCGGCGAGCGCGGTCACCTCGACATCACGTTCAAGCCCACCGGCGCCGGCAACACGCCGAGTTTGATCAACGTGTTCTCCAACGCACGAACCGATAGTTCCGAACCATTCGTGCGCCTGCAACTGCTGGCCAACGTGCAGGCGTTCCTTGATGTGCAGCCTCGAATCCTGAACACCGGCGTGCTGGCGTATCAGTCGGAACATACGTTTGCGGTTTCCGTATCCTGCCCGCCAGACCCGAACTTCACGATTCAATCCATCACGACGTCGAACCCGCACGTTCATGCTGTGCTGCGGCCGGCGGCCGCGGGGCAAACCGCGCGCATCATTGACCTGGTGGTTGATTCCTCAACGCCTTGGGGCGGATTGTTCTCGTGGATCGACGTCACCGCGTCGGGAAAGCCCGCGCCGGATGCCCAGCCCATCGCCCACACCTCCAAGACGCGCATTCAAGGCCAGATCTTCGGCAACCTGCGCGCAGAGCCCGATACGTTTCGCTTCGGCGCAAAACCCGGCGAGCGATTCAGCCGCACCATCCGCCTGAAAAGCGCCAACGGCGAACCATTTGAAGTGCGCTCCGCGGTAGTCATCCTCAGCGACATTCCCGGCACGCGAGTGGATGTCGTGAAGGTGTCGCCATACGCCTACGACATCATCATGACCGCAACCGGCGACACATTGCGCTCGCTGGCGCAAGGCACAGTGGCCGTGCACACCACCGTGCCGGGCGAAGAGCAGATCGAACTCCCAATCGCAGGCGTGATTCGCGACAGCGATCCAAGCGTGCGGTAACCCGACACGCAAAGAAGGTCCGCAAGATCGCAACACCGAACTTGCAATGTTTCGTGCCGTGCGATCTTGATGTCTCCGCGATGCTGGAGGCGTTTCGGAAAAATCGCAAAGCGCCATTGGATGAACCCGGGCGGACGGTGAATTTTCGGATTTGCTGACAATTTCCAGTTTCTTGCGCAGGATCGGCTTGGATGCGGCATATTCCATTGAACTGCCCTGTCCCCGGTCCAAATTGTCGCCTGCACTCCACCGGAATCCCAAATATGCAATTGCGAGTTAAAAGAGATCAATTCGGCAATGTGGGTCTTGCAGTCCGGCAGATCGCGAGGCATGGTCTTTGCAACAGGCGGTTCTGGCTGAATGATTGGGGAACCATCCGACAGCGACCGCATCCTGGCGGAACGGCAAAGCGATCATCGCACTCATTCCGAGCGCTTATCGCGGCGGCAACTCTTGCCTTCGCCGCGCCCTGTTCGGCCCAGTCCGGTGTTCCCTGCCGGTACGAAGTCACCCACATCATTCAGGGGCCCTCATGCGGTGATG
>CAMPIL010000173.1 GCA_946886375.1 uncultured Phycisphaerales bacterium | reverse complement strand
CCCCCCCACACTTCTAGCTTCGTCGGCAGCGTCGATGTGTATAAGAGACAGTCGCAGGTTCGAGTCCTGCCCGGGGCGTTATGAGCCATCCGCACGTCATCGGCATCTACATCACGCCCACGCAAGGCACTCCGCTTTCGCCCGTGAAATCCGCGCGAGCCGTCCCCGGCAAGGGGCTGGAGGGCGATCGCTATTTCGATGGCTGCGGCACGTTTCTGAAGCGGCCGGGCGTCATGGATTCACAGGAAGCCACGCTCATCGAATCCGAGGCGCTGGATGCGCTCAAGCGGGATTACGAAGTTGAACTGACGCATGCTGAATCACGCCGCAACATCATCACCCGCGGCATCGGGCTCAACCTTCTGATCGGCTGTGAGTTCACGATTGGCACGGTCCGTTTCAAAGGTGTTCGACTATGCGAACCGTGCGGTCACTTGGAATCACTTACCAAGCCCGGCGCGCGAAAAGGGCTGATTCATCGCGGCGGATTGCGAGCGCAGATTCTGTCTGAAGGCATGGTCAACGTCGGCGACCCAATCATCGGTTCCTGAGCAAAGGATTCCCCATGCGCGTCATGATCGTGGGCGCATCAAATCACCGCCGAAAGTTCGGCAACAAGGCGGTGCGCGCGTACCTGCGACAGGGGCATGAAGTCTTGCCGGTGAATCCGCATGAAGATGAAGTCGAGGGGCTGCGCTGCTACAAGAGCGCCAGCGATGTGCCGGGCGCGGTTGACCGCACGCTGTTTTACGTGCCGCCTCAAATCGGCATGCAGGTGATTCAGGAACTTGCCAACCGAGGCGACGCGGGCGAGATCTGGCTCAATCCCGGAGCCGAGTCCGATGAACTCATCGTCAAAGCGATTCGATTGGGATTTGAGCCCATTCAAGCCTGCGCGATCGTGGATATAGGCGAAAGGCCCTAGCGACCCATTCGATGGCGGTTTTTACGATCGCAGCATGTCACGTTGTGCAGAAGGCCCGCAGGCTCGCATTATCGGCGAAGAATTGCCGCGCATGCCGCTGCGCGATCTGATCGGCTGGAAAGTCACCGGGCTGCGCAATCGCGTCAGCGATCTGTGCTGGGAGCGGCGGCTGGGCATCAATACGCGCGGCAGCGTGCTCATCCACCAGCCCGATGCGCATTTCTACGGCACCTTCGCCTACCGATCCATCTTCCGCATTCTTCGTCGCTTGCGCATCGGCCCCAAGGACGTGTTCATCGACATCGGCTGCGGCAAAGGGCGCGTGGTCTGTTGCGCGGCGACGCACCCGGCTGCACGCGCGATCGGCGTTGATCTGGATGCATCGCTCTGCCGGCAGGCGCAGGCCAACGCCGAACGCCTGCGGTTCAGGCGCGCGCCGATACAGATCATCAATGCGCCCGCACAGGAGATCGACTACGACCTGTGCACGAAGTTCTTCCTGTTTCACCCCTTCGGGGCCAGCACTTTGCGGCAGGTGGTAGCGTTGATCCGAGATTCAGTCGCCCGCCGGCCGCGGACGATTGAAATGGCGTACACCAACCCCGTGCACGATGACGTGCTGGAGCAGGCTGGCGGATTCGAGCGATTTGACCGATGGCATTGGCATCCATGGAGCGGGTTGAAACACGACGTTTCGTACTGGCGATTGGCGCAGCGCACGCGCTTGTCGCAAATCAGGTCGCAACAGTCTGAAGGCAGCGTTCGCGGGCGATTTTCACGGCGTCGGGATTCCGATCGACGCCGATGAAATCGCGCCCGCATCGCCGGGCTGCGCCCAGCGTCGTCCCGCTTCCGCAGAATGGATCGAGCACCAACCCGCCCGGCGGAGAGCACGCCCGGATGAGCAACTCAAGCAGCGGCAAGGGCTTTTGCGTCGGATAGCCGACGCGTTCGGCCGCCATGTTGTTGATTGAGGCAATGTCGATCACGTCGCAAGCCTTCTTGGATTGCCCCTTCATTCGGTTGCTTGTCGCCGGCACGCGCGGCGGGTCGAAAAAGTAATCCGGTCCTTTGGCGTAGAACAGGATGTCATCGTGCTTGCGCGCAAAGCGCCGCGGCGATGATCCGCCCAGCCCGTATCGCCAGATCAGGTGATTGATGAAATTGTCGTCGCCAATGATTTCATCCAGCATGAATCGAAAGTGATGGCACGTTCGCCAATCGCAATGAAGCAGAATGCAGCCATCGGGCTTCAGCACGCGATGCACCGCTTCGATGCGCAGCCGCATGTATGCCAGGTAGTGGTGCAAGTCGGCCCAGCGGTCTTCATACGCCGCGCCTGCGGCTGACTGCAATTTGCCGGTGTTGAAAGGAGGATCGAGATACGCAAGGTCCACGGACGCCTCAGGAAAGCGCGACAGGGCGTTGAGGCAGTCGTCCTCCAAGACTTGGTTGAGCGGAAGCATGTGCGACATTCAGTGGCCGTCGCCGCGGGCGCTGCGAAGGGCGTAGATCAATCCCGAGAGCGCGCTGATGGCATCGCGAATCTCGCGCAGGTCCAGCGCGGTGATCTGTCCGTCGCTGATGGCTGCAATGGCCTCAGCGCATTCGCGCACCGCGTTCACTGCCGATGAGTTGAGCCCTTCCTGCCGCACGAAATGGCCGCCCAACTCCTGGCAGATGTAGTCGATCACCTGATCGCCGGCGTCCGGGTCGGCAGCCTGCAGGCAGAGAATCAGACGCTCCAGCGGATTAGGCTGGGCCCCGGACAGCATGCGATTGACCTGCCGGCTCGACACGCCCAGTTCCTGGGCGAATCGCTTGATGCCCACGCACTCCACCAACGCAGCGAAACGTGCACGACAATCTTCCTTCAGCGCATCGGCGGGGTTCCGTTTGGGCATGCTCGGTCGCGCTCCGTCCAACCTCCACAGGATACCGCGCAGGCCGGCCAATCCCAACACCAAATCGCAAAGGCCGGTTCCTCAGCGTGCCCTTTGCATGCTGCCAAGGGCGGACCATGTGGGCGTTCTGACTTCGACTACGGCGAAGAGGAGTGCCGCGGAAGTATGAATCCAGCGGACGGCCGAGCAATGCCGTGAAGGATCCACTTACCCCTGCGCCAAGTAGTCGCGCAGCATCACAACGCTGAAGGCGCGGCGGGCCCGTTCTGCCGAAACACCACACGACTCAGCCCCAGTGCGATCCATGCTGCAGCGTCGGCGATGCCCAGCAGCAGAATCCAGCGCCATTGAATATCAGTCGGCGATGAGCCCACGCCCTCACTCAACGTGTGCACCGCCATCAAGGGACTCAAGGCAGCAAGTTGCATGGCTTCGACGCCCGCCAACCCGCTTGCCCAACCGAATTCCGGCCCCAGCAAACACATCCCAAGGCATGCAAGCATCGCGATGATGCGCGGGCCGGATTTGTCCGTCGTGATGGCTGCGGCGATCACTGCGCCGACAAGCAAACCCCACCCCGCCAGCGTGGCGTCGATCGCGGCTGTACGGGCCGGCGGCCACGTCGTCACAAGACGCAGCGGCCAGAGGACCACCTGCGTCAGCCCCAGCAGCACGACCAGATCCAGCACTGTTTGACGCAACGGATATGCCGGCGATTTCTGACTCAAGCGCAGCAGCGGCCACCCAATCATCAACCCAATCGCCAGGCACAGCAGCATCAAACGAACGCCGGGCGTGTAACTGGCCGACGACCGCTGCACCGGGGCACGCAGGCCGATCGCGATCATCCAACTCACCACCAGCCAGACCGATGCAAGGAATATCAGGCCGCGAGGCAGCACAAGTGGGGCACGGGTGGTCATGGGCATCACGATTTCGAATTTGCGATTGCAGATCGTAAGCCGGGATCGTCAGCCGTGCATGAAAGCCGGCTCGCTGCACGATGCGTGAGCGGCCCTGCAATGGCGCGTCGATCTCACCGAGCCACGGCGACTTTTTCGCCGGTGATGTCAAGTTCACCGCCGCGGTTGCCGTCGATTCGACCATAATTCTGAAAAAGGAGATTCAGCCGCTGTAATTTTCCATCCGCGAGAAGTTCCAGCGCTGATTCCTCACCCGGCGGGCCTCCCCAGAGAATGACACTGCCCTTATCGGTGATCAGGCGGATGGGTCCATCGCTGAGGAACGCCGCAACATCAATTTCGGTGATCTGGTGGCGCCACGGCTGGCGATCGAGCAGTTGCATGAGTTTCAGGCCGGAGGTGACGTCGGCGCCATCCCATCGGCGGCCGATTGTTGGTCTGTCGAAGTGCACGCCGCTGATCGCGATCATTGGCACGCTCTGACCGCTGCGCGGGTCGAGCATGACGGGGAGTTTGTCATCCGGGCCATAACTCTTGGGGAGGAGTTTGCCGTCGCCGTCGATCAGGTGATGTCCCTCGCCATCGTGAATCAAGGTGTAGGGCCGCACGAACTGCGCATCAATTTCAATGAGATCAGGCTCGGTTCGTTCCACTTGATTGATGGAATCAAACCAGCCGGTGTCGATCAGCGCCTGCCGAATTGCGACCAGATCATCTCGCACAAGCGGGTCGCCGCCCACCTGCATTGCCGCGGTGCGCAGCAGATTGTCGGCCAAGGGGCCTTTGATCCATTGGGGCGGATCGACGAAGCGGACCGTGACATGATGCGGATTGACGGTGACCTGCCGTGATGCAAACGCCTGTAACTGCGGCACGCCCAGCGACCACGCCAAGGCGACCGCCGCCACGCATGCAATCCACGCCACGCCGACGCCGCTGCGCTTGATGATGTGCCAGTCCGTTGGCTTCACGCGCGCCAGGAGCGCCTGGAAGCGGTGCGTGATTCGAGGCTTGCTCGTTGATCTGGACTTGCTCTTTCGCCGACGGGACATGCCAGTTCCTCACTCCGATTCGGTTGCCTGGAACGGCGCAGCAGAACGCGCCGGGCACACCGAGTGCAGGTACATCCATCGGCGAAGTCGGCGGATCGCCATTCAGAATCAGTGCGTGCCTGCGGCCCGCGGCCGGGCATGGCCTTCTGGCGAGCCGGCAACTTCCGATAATCCGGCGGGTCGGCGTGCCAGCGCAGTCTCCACCAGTCTGGCGCACAGGTCAGGCATTTGCAGCCCGGTCTTCCGTGCCGCCATCGGAACAAGCGAGTGCGTGGTAAAGCCTGGCATCGTGTTGATCTCGAGAAACCACGGGTGGCCTTCACCGTCAAGCATGATGTCGGCACGCGCGATGTCTCGGCAGCCGAGTCGATTGAACGCGGTCATTGCGATCCTTGTGCATTGCTCGGCGACGCCCGGCGGCAGCACGGGGTCAATCACATATCGCGTGTCATCGCGGTTGTACTTGGCTTCGTAGTCGTAGAACTCGACAGCCGGCAAAATTTCGATCAGCGGCAAAGTCTGGCCGCAGAGAACGCCGACGGTGATCTCGCGCCCCTTGATGTACCGCTCCGCCATGAGGCGGCCGCGCTTGGTATGAAGTTCCTTGCGCGCAAGTTCGACCTCGGCGGCCGTGCTGCAAATGCGCAGATCGACGCTCGATCCGTCATCAACGGGCTTCAGGACAAGCGGAGGAGCAAGATCGCAAACATCGTCGGGCATCAACTGCCGCGAGGGCGGCGTCGGCACGCCCATTTCCGAAAGCAAACTCTTGGTGATGAGTTTGTCCATCGCCAAGCGAGCCGCCTGCGGCTTGCAGCCGACGTATGGCAGGCCGGTCTTCTCCAGCAATTCCTGCAGCGGCCCGCCTTCGCCCCAGTGGCCGTGCAGGACCGGGAAGATGACATTGGCTTGCGTTGACGAAGCAAGAGCGAGCAGTTCGCAAAGATCAGGCTTGTCGATGACGCGATCGACAACATTGAACTTGCCGCTTGCCCGAAGCGCGGCCGCGACTTCCGAACCCGAGTGCAAGCTGACCTCGCGCTCGGCATCCGGGCCGCCCATAAGGACCAGGACAGTCGATTTCTGATTCTGACTTGGTTGTTTCAGCATGACCTCGTGCGTCCCTGCGTTCGTGAGCAAGCGTGGAGCGGAGCCCAGCCGCTTAACTCTTGACATCTCCACGTCTGTACGTTTCACTCCGCCGCGCCGCGGCGCCAGATCGCGATTTCTTCCTTCAACTCAATCCCGGCGTGCTCATAGACTCTTCGGCGGACTTCTGTGAGCAACTTCAACACATCGTTCGCAGTTGCTCCAGGTTTGGTCACGATGAAATTGGCGTGGCGATCGCTGACGGTCGCGCCGCCGATGGCCAAGCCCTTCAGGCGGGCTTCGTCGATCAGTTTGCCGGCCGGCACGCGCTGCTCGGTGACCGGGTCAACCGGGTTCTTGAACGTGCAGCCGGCTGAATGATCCGCGAGCGGCTGCGTGCTTTTCTTGTACGCGAAAATCTCCTTCACCCGATCGCGCAATTGAATCGGATCGGTCTGCGTCAGGCGAAACGTGGCGGAGAGAATGATCGGGTCGGGAATGTTCGTCCCGCGATAGCCGAACTTGATTTCGCCTGCGGGGTAAGTGACCTTTTCGCCGATTTTCGTCAGGCATGTGACGGATTCCACCGCGTCGCCAATGGCTCCGTACGCGCCGCCTGCGTTCATGCGGATCGCTCCGCCGATGCTCGCCGGAATGCCCGCCATCTGGCTCAGGCCTTCCAAGCCGCGGCGTGTGGCGTCCATGAGCGTCTTGGCCATGTCCGCGCCGGCTCCGGCCTTCATCGCGTGAATCTCGCCGGCCACGTTGTACTTGATCTCCGTAAACGCATCGTGATCGAGTTTGACGACGATGCCGTCCACGCCCTCATCGGCCACAAGCAGATTCGCCCCGCTGCCCAGCACGCGCAGCGGCGTGCCTGAGCGATGACAACGCTTCACCAGCGTTTGCAGGGCATCAAGGGTGCGCGGCCGAATGAGCAGGTCCGCCCGGCCGCCGATGCCATACCACGTCATTGTCGCGCCGATCGGAGCATCGGTCACGGCTTCGACATCGAGATCGCCGAACAGACTGGAAACGCTTTGCGGCATCGTGAGCATGATAGACGAGATCGGTAGATCGACCTTCGATGAATGAATGGTAACGGCTGGTATCATTGCTCCACAGGATCGATCAAATGGGTGGATGGATGGTGATCGCATTATTCATGATGCTCATGCCGCTTGTGGCGGCAAGAGCTGCCTTTGCGCTGCTGAATCGCTGGTCGGTCGGTTACACGCAATGCGCCAAATGCCAGTACTCATCGCAAGGCATGATGCATTTCATCTGCCCGGAATGCGGATCCGATGTGCGCCAGGTTGGCCTGGTCCGAATCGGCGGGTCGTTGCGACGTGCCGCAGCGCTGTCTATTGGCGTGTGGCTATTCGCCGCAGCACAGGGCTATTTCATCTATCGGCAAGAACTGATGAAACTGATTCCTACCGTTGCAACCTCTACTCTTTCGGCCACACTCAACGGCGGTCGGTCCGGGGCGTTTCGGGCCGTCACCATTACCGGCACAATTGAATCAACATCGGCATGGATGTGGTCCTCATCAACAACCACGTTGTTGAAATGGAATGCAGTATTTACAAACCCGAATTGGTCGGCACCCGGAACTGGTGCGACTCTGGATGTGGATGATGTCGCGGGCACCGTCACTTTTCGATCAGGCGCGACGATCCAAAAATGCACGACGCCCGTAGGTGAAGAACAGCTCATCGAATGGCT
Source organism: uncultured Phycisphaerales bacterium (assembly GCA_946886375.1). The sequence continues at coordinate 27 of CAMPIL010000173.1, read as the reverse complement.
TCACTCGCAATGGGATCAAGCCTACAT
>CAMPIL010000172.1 GCA_946886375.1 uncultured Phycisphaerales bacterium | reverse complement strand
AGGATGTGGTGATTTGGCGATGTGGTGATATGGCGACGTTGCGATGTGGCGATATGGCAATGTGCGACTGGAATCAGCGCTTCATCAAATGACCAAATCACCACATCACTACATCGCCAAATGATGCCCTCGCCCCCGGAATTATCTGGCGTTGGCGGCAAATCCGAGTCATACTGAGCATGAGCCTGGCGGGTTGGGGCGGGCTGTTGCCGTGCTGTTCATCTTATCCACATTGCTGGAGCACCCCCGATGCCGCTGTTTCAGAATTCTTGCGTGCGGATTTTTTCCGTTGTTTTGGGCTTGGGATTGCTGACCTGCGGGCGACTGCATGCCGCCGAAGTGACGGTGAAGAACGACACGTTCGTGAGCGGCGGGCCGGCTGCGGTTCAGGTTGGATTCATCGCAGGTGAAAGCGCGGCGGCGTGGCTGACCGCCCCGTGCACGGGCACGATTGTCGCGGTGCAGGTGGCATGGCTTTCACAAACCGGCGGCACGGGGCAATCGCTTGAAGAGTCGATCACGATTTTCTCGGCGGGAACGTTTCCGACGCCCGGCCCGGTGATGATGAACTCATCAAACAACGCGCCAGCAATCCTGGAAGGGCCAGTGATGACCGACGGCGCGATGAACGAATTCCGATTCATGGACGATCAGAATGCGATCCCGCTCAGCGTCAATGTGACCCAGGGGCAGGTGTTCGTCGTGTCTTTCAAATTTGCGAATTCGCCGTCACCCAGCAACGGTCCGAGCGTGATTACCGATCAGGGTTGCCAGTTCAGTCAGAAGAACGCGTTGTTCGCAATTCCTGGCGGGTGGTTCAATTCGTGCTTGCTCGGCGTGAGCGGCGACTTTGTGATTCGCGCTGTCGTGCTGTGTCCGGACTCCGGCGCGTGCTGCGTCGACGGCGTCTGCACCAACGGCGTGACGCAGACGGCGTGCACTGCGCAAGGCGGGACGTTCCTGGGTGCGAATTCGACGTGCAATGCAAATTCCTGCAGAGGCGCCTGCTGCGTCGCGTCGACGCAATCGTGCGTGAACTTCACGCAAACGCAATGTGCTGCAGCCGGAGGCGTATTCCAGGGCGTGGGCACCAACTGCTCCACGTTCGTGTGCTTCCCCATCGGGGCTTGCTGCATCACGAGCAACGGAACCTGCCAGAACAATCATTCGCCCGCGAGTTGCCAAGCGTTGGGCGGCACGTTCATGGGTAATGCGACCAACTGCAGCACGGTTTTCTGTCCGGAACCCTTGGGCAAGTGCTGCCTCGGACGCACATGCATCGATGACGTCTCGTTGGTTGATTGCGATTCGATTGCCGGCACGTGGGGCGGACCTGGTTCGATCTGCACCGGGCCAAACCCGTGCGCGCCTTCGTGCCCGGCCGACATTCATCCGGCGGGCGGCAACGGAGTGGTGAACGTCAACGACCTCTTGGCCGTCATCAATGCCTGGGGTGCATGCCCCGCGCCGCCGGCTTCCTGTCCTGCGGATATCGCGCCGGCAGGTGGCAACGGCTCGGTCAATGTCAACGATTTGCTGGCGGTGATCAACGATTGGGGCGCGTGCCAGTAGTCCTACGCTGAGATCGAGCGGTCAGCCCAGGAGTTCTTCGAGTGCGGGCCAGTCGTTCGTGTTGGCCCAGAGGAAGCAACCGAACTCGCCGTTGATGGCCACGGCCTGTATCGCCAGCAGATTGATGTCGGCGCTGGCGATTTTCTCCAGCGTTTGCACCAGCGTGCCGCCACGGTCAATCTCGTGCAGATAAAACGTGCAGCCTTCGCGTGCGGGCAGTTCCGCGGACATCGCGAAGTTGCGAAACTGCTCAGCGCTTTGCGGGACGCAGTAGAAACGAGCCTGGCCGTTTTCCGCGCCATATCCCCAAAGACCGAGCAGGTTCACATCAGCCTCGCGCAGCCTCGCTGCCAACCGGGCTAATTCGCCGGGTTGATCGGGAAGGTTGATCCAGAAATCAGCCAGACGGGTCCACTTGGGCATGAGGGGCTACCGCTGCGCAGGAGCAAGGCACATTCGAGACCGCATAAGAATCGAAAATGCTCAGCCCGTCAATTGGCCGGAGAGGGGCGCAAGGCTCGAAACGATCAGGCGATTGCCAGAAGGCTTGAAGCGGCGAGTTTCAAATGCGGATCAGCGGTGGGGTCGGGATTCGAACCCGAGATGGACCTAATGGCCCATGCCGGTTTTCAAGACCGGTGCTTTCAACCACTCAGCCACCCCACCGAAAGGAGTAGGCCAGGAACGCACATCATAGGGTCTTTCGCGACAGACGACTCCTTGCGCGGCGTAATGCGCGGGCGGGCATTCAACTGCTCAGACTCAAATCTCACGACTTACCCACGCCTCTTCCCAATTGCAGCATGTTTCCTAGTGCCTCGCCGGATCTCGGCCGCTATCTTTTTCGCGAACGTTCAACGTTCATCGCGAGGCTCATCGCTGAGGTCGACCTTGGCATCAGCCTCCGATTATTCCGGAGGAAAAGGCGGTTGGGCGCCCATAGGGGCATGCGGCCGCCTTTTTCATTGAATGCCCATCCCATAGGCGTGCTGCAAGGGTTATCGAGGCAAAACGTACAAGAGACTGGCGTTGTGCTGAGTTCTGAGGCACAATGTTGCTGCGGCGATCAAGTTGGTGTCGCGACGCGGCACTGCGATCGGAGGAGGCGCCATGCCTGGGCGAGTGCAAAAACGGATAGGGCTCTGTGTGACCGTCGCACCGCTGTTGATTGCAAATCAGCCGGCCGCTGCGGTGGTTCGGCATGTCAACGCGCATGCGCCATTTCGGATGGGAACCGGCCTGTCGTGGATGCAGGCGCATCGGCATCTGCAGGACGCGTTGGCCGCGGCCATGCCGGGCGATGAGATTTGGGTGGCCCAAGGCATCTACAAGCCCGACATGGGATTCGGATTTGTGCGAGGCGATCGCGGCGCGGGATTTGCTCTGCAGAGCGGAGTGCGATGGCTCGGCGGATTCGCGGGAAACGAGTCGCGGGCAGATCAGCGAAATCCGCTCTTGCATGAGGTGATTCTCAGCGGCGAAATCGGAGATGAGAGTCTCAAATCCGACAACAGTTTTCACGTCGTGCATCTGGCCTGCACCAACCCCGGGGCGCCGGGTTGGGTCGATGGGTTCACCATCCAGAATGGATGGTCCGACCATCGCGGCGGAGGCATCGAGGGCACTGGCGCGTTCGCGCGTATTCACAACTGCAAAATCAGGCTCAACATTGCTGAAGGCTATGGCGGCGGACTGGCGGCCGAAGGCTGCGAAATTGAAGTCGTCAGTTGCGAATTCGTCAGCAATTTTGCGCGCACCAAGGGCGGAGGGGCCTGGGTTTCAGACGGCTGCCATTTCAAGGACTGCACCTTCAACAGCAACAGCACCGTCGATGAAGGCGGGGGAATCCACTGCGGCTACGGCACCGTCATCGATAAATCTGCGATAGGCCGGAACCACGCAAGTGTCGGCGGCGGCGTCTATGCCACCGACGCATTCACGATTTCGGACTCGACGCTCGTGGAAAACGGCGCGAGCGAACGGGGCGGGGGCCTGCACGCAACCAGCCTGCGCGAATCGATTGTCGTGCAAGGCTGCAAATTCATCCGCAACACATGCGAGAGCCAGGGCGGCGGTGCGTATGTCAGCCCGGCCAGCAAGTGCCTGTTTGATCGTTGCTCATTCCTTGCCAACAACGCGATCGAAGCCGGCGCGACGCTGGACGCAGGCAACACCACGTACGCCAACTGCCTGCTGTACAACAATGCCGCATGGCTGAACGCAGGCGGCATTCGCAAGACTGTGGCGGCGGCGTCGATCATCAACTGCACCCTGGTTCAGAACCATGCCGCATTTGCCTCGGCCGGCGTTCATGCCGATACAGACGTTGAAATCGCCAACAGCATCCTCTGGCAGAATGATCTCGGCGGCGTAGTGACCGAAACCGCACAGTTGCTGGTCAACGGCATCGCCGTTTTGAACTATTCCTGCATGCAGGCGTTCAGCGGTAGCCCGCCTGGCCAATTCAACACGGCTTCCGACCCGCTGTTCACGAATCCGTTGATGGGCGATTTCCATCTTCGCGCCGGATCACCTTGCGTGGCCGCCGGAAGCAATGATGTTGTTCCGGTGAATTTGCTGATGGATCTGGACGGCAATCCGCGCATCGCGCAAGGCCAGGTGGACATTGGATGCTACGAGGGCCGAGTCCCGTAAGCGCACGGGGTGAGCAAGCCGGCGGCCGTGTGCGCTGAATCGAACGGGCCGAGACACTGCGGCCGTCAGAGTCGCAATACCAGCGCCTTCAGCGCCGCATGCCAAACCATGTGGCGCTGACCGGTCACGCACCGGAGGACTTCGGCTTGCCCGTGCCGGCCATTCTGATTTCACCATCCAGCGGCGTGCTGGCGTCGCGGTTCTGATTCACTCGCCCGAGCATCGGCGGGAGTTCAATCCCGGCCTGTTGCGCCAATTCGTGCAGTTTGGGCAATGATCCAATCAGGCCGGAGAGAAAATCCGCCGTCGCGTTGCGCCCGCCCGCACCATTGCCTGCACCTGTGTCCCACACGGTGATCTTGTCGATCTTGAGGTTCTGAATCGCCTTCACCTGTTCGGAGACCAGTTGCGGCAGTTGCTCGATGAGCAGCAGCGTCGGGCCAACTTGCGGATTGCTGCCGCAGGCTTCGATGAGTTGGCGGTAACCTTCGGCCTTGGCCTCGAGCACCTTCTGCATGCCTTGGGCTTCGGCGGTGTACTTGGCGAGAATCGCATCGGCTTCGCCCTGCGCTTCGATGCGGCGTTTCTCGGCTTCGGCGGCGGCGGCGATTTCGATCCGCTGCTTTTCGATTTCCTGCGGCGCGAGTTGCTCTTTCGCAAGGCGAGCGACTTCCTGCTCGCGCTCGGCCAGCAGAATGGCTTCGCGGGCCTTGGCGTTGGCGACCTCGGAGCGGCGTTGGGCTTCGGCTTGGATTTCGCCGAGTTTCGCCTGCGACGCCGCCATCAACGCTCGGGATTCATTTTCGCCTGTCACGGCGGTGGCTTCGGCCTCGGCGACCTTGATGCGCTGCTCCTGCTCGGCTTGCTTCTTCGCGGCGACAGTTTCCGCTGTGCGGGCGGCAGCAGCGATTTCCTGATCGCGCTTCGCTTGCACTTCGCTGGTGATGGCCTTGGCCTCCAGCGCGGCCAGCGCGACGCGCTGGCTGAGTTCAGCCTGCTTGCGGCCTTCGGTGGCTGTGGCTGATTCGCGCGCGACGTTCACGGTCTTTTCGCGCACCGCCATGGCCTCGCCGGTGGCGCCGTCGCGATCCTGCTGGGCGACTTCCACCTTGGCTCGATTGATCGCTTCCGCAGCGGCTCGCTTGCCGATGGCCTCGATGTATCCCGATTCATCCGTGATGTCGCGCACGTTCACGTTGATCAGGTCCAGGCCGATCTTGTTGATTTCCTGCGCGACGTTCTCGTTCACCAGCGCCATGAACTTCTCGCGATCCTTGTTGATCTCTTCAATCGACAGGGTCGCGATGACCAGGCGCAACTGGCCGAGGATGATGTCCTGGGCCTGATCGCGGATGCGCTTTTCATCCAACCCAAGTAGACGTTCGGCCGCGTTGTTCATCAGCACGGGGTCGGTGGAGATGCCGACGGTGAATGTCGAAGGCACATTCACGCGGATGTTGTTGAGCGAGAGCGCGCCTTCCAATGGAATTTCGATCACCATTGGGTCGAGATTGAGGTAGGCGTAATCCTGAATGAGCGGCCAGACGAACGTGCCGCCGCCGTGCAGACACTTGGCGGCCTTGTTCGTGCCGACTCGGCCATAGATCACCAGCACACGATTGGACGGGCAGCGGCGGTATCGGCTGACCACCATGCTGATGACCAGGATAAACACCAGCACTGCCGATGCGATTCCGCCGAGCCACCACACCGCGCTGGTGCTGTCCTGGGCAAGGAAGGTGTAGAAAGTAGTCATGGCTGCGTCTCCCAAATGCGAGGGTGGCTTGTCAAAGTGCGGCGACGGTCAACGTGTTGTCCTCGTTGACGCGCGTGACGCGAATTCGCGAGCTGGTGTGCAAGGCGGCGTCTTCTGAAACGGCGTTATAGATGCGCTGCCGATTATCGATGATGACTTTCACTTGTCCCGCGCCTTGGCCTTTCTGCGGCACGGTCACGTATACCTCGCCCTCGGCGTTCATGGCGCGCTGAATGGAAACCGTGCCGCTGCTCTGAAGGTCATAGACGAGTTTGAGCAGCCACGTCAGGAGCCAGACCATGAGGACGCCGCCGCCGATCGCGCACAGCAGCGATGTGCCGAACTCCCATCCTGCGCCCCGAAGGCCGCCAAGTCCGCCCCAGCCGAAGCCCATGAGGAACGCCGCGATGCTCTGCACGGAAAGGAACTTGAACAGTTCAGAGGAGTGGTGCGGATCGCCATCGATGACGTCGATGCCGGATGCATCCGCATCGCCGTCAAAATCCCCTAGGCCGGTGAAACTCAGCGCCAACCGCAGCACGAAAAAGATGGTGCCCGCCACAGCCGGCACGCTGAAGAAGAGGGTGTCACCGCTGAAAAGTCCGTCAAGCATGGTCGCCCACTTTCCGGCCTCGCCCATGTACGGACGGTCAGGCCATTGACAATTTACCACGAATCACGAACTCAATTGGAACGACATCGATCCAAATTCACGCAATGCATTATGTTGCGATATTGGTCGTCTCGCATGTCAAATGGACAACTATTCTGGACATGCAGGGCCATGCCATGCGACCAGACGCGTCAAGCAGCCGCGTCCACCAGCCATCGCTCTAAAAACGCACGCTGGCGATCCTTGGCGTCGGCTGACATGCGGCCGAAGCCAATGTGTTCACCCGGCGCGCCGGTGCGATCATACCGGATGAATTCGATGATTTCTGGGTTGTGATAGCGCGCCCGCAGCGCGTCGATGAACGCCGCCTGGCCCTCAATGGGAACCCATTCATCGCCAACAGCGTGAATGGCCTGCAACGGAATCTCGCGCCACGATGCGAGGTGATCGATGGGGTTCAATTCATCGATCCATTCCTGCGGCACGTTCTGAAACATATCCCGATGCCTCTGGTGCTTCCACGAACCTGTCGTCGCTTCGACCGACGTGCAGGCGAACGGATGCGGCCTGCAGAGCCGGGCAAGCGTGGCCATGCCGCCCGCCGACATGCCGCCGATGCCCATGTACTGGGAATCAAATTCGTTCATCATTGAGATGGCGGCGGCAATCTCATCAATTTCATCGATCATCTGCCGCACGACAGCAAACGACTGATCCGGCTCTTGCAGGCGAGCGTCAAATCGCTCGCCGTGGCCTGGCAGATCGACGGCACAGGCGCCGATGCCAGCACGCATCCAGCGCAGGTAGCGGCCGGGGTCGAGTTCCTTGTGCGCGGTTCGGCCGTGCATCCAGATGACCACCGGCGCAGGCTCAGCCGCGGCAGATTCCGGCCGAACGATCATCGCGGGGATGGCGGTCGGGCCCAAGCGCTCCCAACGGGCGTTGGCCCGCAGCGCCGAAGGCATTTGCGCGAATCGCTCGATCATCACACAATCATAGTGGTTCGCGCTCGCCTGACCGGCCGAGCACCGGCGGCAGATGGCGGCGAATTCTCCTAGCAAGTACGGCCATGATCAAGATCATAGGCGGCGAATACCGCTCGC
>CAMPIL010000171.1 GCA_946886375.1 uncultured Phycisphaerales bacterium | reverse complement strand
GCGATACCCCACAGCCGCGCAACCGCCGTACTCCACAACCGCTTGTATTGGGACACTCCCTCCGGACGTCGCGCGGTGCGTGCGGCTCGTCAAGGCTGCGCCTGCGGCGACGCTTCGCGTATCGACGCTGCTCAATCAGCCGCGCTCATGCTGTTCTGAATCTTTGAACCCACAAAGGTACATAACGGTGCTCCGCCGCTCGCCTTGATTCTCATGCGATCGTGTTTTGCGGGTCGCCAAGGCGGCTTCAGCGCACTTGTGCCGGACAAGTCGTTCCCGCACATTCCAGTGCTGCCGTGAACCAAGTTGCCACGCACAACGCGCTGAATTCCCGCTCCCCCCGGAACGCGCGGGAATGACCACTCGCTACGTCCGATCGAAACGGCGCTAGTACGTCTCCAGCCGCGGCATGGCTGACGCCACCAGGCGAATCGTCTCGGTGTTGTTGCCATCGAGCATCACGCTCATGTTGTCATCCGGCACAACCATCAAGTCGATCGTGGCGCGATAGAGATGCCGGCCCTTTTCATACTGCATGGTGAACGGCCGAACGCGTTCGGTCACGCCCGCGCTGACTTCGACGTACTGGGGCTTGACGCCTTCCAAAAGCAGGTTGGTGCTCGGCGACCCGCCGCCGTCATCCACCGTGGCGTAGAGCGCTTCGCCTTGCGGATAACCGTTGAGCGGATCGGCGTCTTCCTTCCACTCCAGCGTGACCACCGCGCCGCCGCTGGTCTGAAACTGAATGAAGTCGCTGGTCACGATCGACTCAAGCGGATTGACCGGATACGGCCCGAACTCAGATCCCGTGCGGATCATCGTCAGCATCCGGTTCATGATCAGTCGGCTGATCGTGTGCGTGGACGCCACTTCCGTGGTCGTTTGATACGCGACAAACGACGCATTGAGCGCGACCATCACTGCGCTGAGCAGCGCAGCGGTAATCGCCAGCGCGATCAACAGTTCAACGAGATTGAACCCGCGGCGGATTGAATGGCGAGAGGCGTTCATCAGGTCACTCCACGTATGTCGTCGGGTCGGCGACAATTCGAATCGGCCACGGAATGCCGTCGGGCAGTTTGGCGTCGGGGTTGTAGCGCAGCGTGATTTCGCCAAAGCCCTCGAAATTGCTGTCGCCGGGGTCGCCGCCTTCGCTGTCGCCGTCCTCTGAATGGAAATAGCCGACGGTGGTGTTGAACGCGTCTGCCAATCCGCCGTAAAACAGCGGGCCTTGGCCCGGGACGGGCCGGTAGGTCATCAGCAACGTGCCGTGCACATCGGCCGTGCCGCGCACGTCCAGAATGCCCGCGATGATCGTGCCTTTCAACTTGACCTTGGGCGTCAGCGTCGGGTCGGGATTGGTTTCGTTGTTGAAGTTGCCCACGTCGATCGACCAGCCGGGCATGAGAATGGAACTCTTTTCCATCTCGGCCCGGTTTGCCGCGGGAATGGCGTTGAGATAGGTGGTCAGTGTCGAGGCGTCGGATTGGGTGGCTAGATCGGCGTCGCTCGGATCAACGTAGAACCGGGTGTTGCCGGTCATCTGAATCTTGTTTCGCCAGTGCGTGTACTCCAGCGGCCGGTCGCCTGAGATCGAGCCCAGAAACGTGCAGTTGTGGAAGCGAACGTTGTTGGATTCGGTGCGTGTGTTGGTGACCGGCACGCCTTGGGAATTCGCCGCAAGTCCCGGGAAGTGCTGCGCGTAGACGATGTTTCCGTTCACGTCGGTCGTCTTCATGATGGAGCCGACCTGGTTCCAGTTGAAGTCCTGGCAATTGACGTTGGTTTCCACGTACGTCACGCCGATGAACGTGCAGTTCTCAAACAGCGCGTTGGTGTTCTTGGGAATCTTGACGTTGGTGAACGTCTTGTTCTGATAGACCGGCCGGTAGTAGTAGTCGTACGCGCCGCGCGTGCCGAAGTCCGCGACTTCCGCGGCGCCGAACGGCACCGGCTCCGGGGTGGTCTGCGTGAAGTCCGCCGCGCCGATCGAATTGGCCGCGGTGTTCTTGAACCACGTGGCGCTGTTGGCGAACATGTCAGTGGTGATCTCGCGCATTTCGTCGGTGGTGACTTCAAATTTCACCGGGGCGACGTCGGCAGCCGAACGAATCGGCCCCTTGACGACCTGCTGGTAACTGAAACTGCCGCCCTTGGCCGCCTCCCATGCGCTGCGCGAGACCGCGAACGCCAGTTTGCCGCGCACCTTGGCGTATTGATCGTTCACGTCAATCACGCCGTCCTTGTACCCAAGCGCCACGTCGCTGGCTGTGCCCAGCACGCCGTCGCCGTCGCGGTCAGGATTGGCTTCATCGATCAGGCGCAGCAACTGGGTGTCGTCGTCCTCCTCGCCGCCGTATTCCGCGGGCGTGGAACTGGAAACGTCCTCAACGATCATGATCCTGCGATCGCCGTTGGCGTCAAAGTGCTGGAGGAACAGGTCAAAGTCATCTACGTACTCATCGCCGTCGTAGTCGGCGTATTCCGCGTCCACGCCATCGTTCTCGTTGGGGTGGTCCGGCCTCAGGCGATTGTCGCCATCGACGTCGAAGTTCTTGATTCGTTCGTGCAGGATGTCGAGTTTGGCATCAAGATCGGGATCGAGGTAATAGAAGTCCGATCGCATGACCAGCGGATCGCCGTTGCCGGAGTTCAGTTCTCCCGCCGCGATGCCGTAGTGCGTGCCCAGCGGTCCTTCGATGAGCACGTTCTTGCCGATCATCACGCGATTGGGGCTGAGGATGGCGAATTCGTATTTCTTTTCGAACTTGAAATCCAATTCAAGGGTGCGCTTCATGTCGCCGTCGTACCCTTCACTCTTGACGCGAATGTATGGCACGCTCGACAGCAATTCATAGGTGAGCACGAAGTACGGGCTGTTGGCTCCCGTCGCCATGGCGACGGCCGGCGCTCGCAGGCGGCCCGCGGCCTGGTCGATGGTGGCGGTCGTGGGGGCGCCGCTGGCGACAATGTTGTGCGTGTCGGCGTTGTGCGCATCGCGCAGCGCATGGATGACGCCCGGACCGGTGTTGTAGCCGGCGGGCTGCACAATCGTCACCGGACCGTCGCCGGAGTTGTAGGTTCCCATCCAGATTCGCGAGGCGAAGTCCGCATCAACAACACCCTTGTTCACGACAAAGCGGGCCGATTCCTGCGCCAGGCGGCGGGTGGCGAAGACCATTCCGGTTTCCGCAGCGCTCATCGCTCGTGAAACCCGCAGGCCCGAATCGGCGGTGCGCAAGTTGCTTTGCGCCACGACCGCCATGGCCGCGGCCAGCGATCCAAAAATCACCAGGAACATCATGGCCAGTACGGATGAAACGCCACGACGCCGGGCAGCCGCGTTGTGCATGAGTTGTCGTTGACCAATTCGCCGAAACATGTGCATCTCCAACCTCTCACGCCTCACTGGCTCGCATCAAACTCAAATCGCACCGACTCAAATCTCAGGTCGCAAGACACGCGACACATTCCTACTGTGGCGAGATCCACGAAACGCGCGTCATTTCCTGCGGCTGGGCGTCTTGCGGACCTTGGAACGTGACCAGCACCTCCACTTTCACCATTGCCGTGGTCCCATTGCCTGCCGTGGCGGTGATGTTGGCGGGATTGACGTTGGTCACCGTGACGATCTGAGCCCATCCGGTCATATTGGGAATCACCTGCCGCTGCGCGTTGATCGGGCCGTTGCCCAGTGCCGCGGAGAAGATCAATCCCTCACCCGCGCCGTCGAAATCGTCCAGGTCGTCGTAATCCGCGAGCGTGCTTTCGTTGGGCTCCGGACCCCAAAACGCTTGACCCGTCACCGGGTCGTGGCGCGGCAGGTTCAAGGTCATCTCGCGGATTTCATTGCCCAGCGCCGTGGCAATACTGGCGTGGGTGGACCATGCGTTCTGAATGTGGAAGGCCTGCTGAGCCGCGACGATGGAGAGCACCCCCACGCCGACGATGATCGTCGCCAGCGCGGTTTCAAGCAGCGTAAAGGCGCGGGGCCGGCCCATGGCCGGTCGCGCGCGTGCGGCCGATTGATTTCGCTGGCGTGCGGAAGATGGTCCGTTCACTGCAATTCCCTCCAGCGCGGTTGCACCGATCAAAGAATCGTCCAATTGAAACGGCTCCTGCACCGCGTCGCCGCGATGCCGAGGTCATTGGACTTCGCGGCCTGCGCCATCTGGGAAACTCTTACACCGTTATCGGAGGCAGTCGCCGCCTCACTCTGCTTCAACGCGGCGAGGAGTGTGCGCTTCCTCGATTTCAGTGTCCGCTCACGATCGAACTCATCTTGAAGATCGGCAGGATGATTGCCATCGCGATGAAGCCGACGACCGAACCCATGAGAATGATCATGATCGGCTCGATCATGCTGGTCACGGCCTTGATGGCGTCACGCAAGGCCTTGGCGTAATAGTGGGAGATTTCCTCCAGCACTTCGCCGAGGCGGCCGGACTCTTCGCCCGCGCCGATCATCTGCACGACTGACTTGGGCAGCAGCGTGGAGCGGACCAGCTGGCTCTGCAACTTCTTGCCTTGCTTCACCGCGGCGTACACGTTGCGCCACATCTTCTTGAACAGCAGATTGCCCGAGATATCGCCGGTGATGGCGATGGTGTCGAGCATCGGCACGCCGGCATTGAGCAGTTCGCCCATGGTCTGCAATGAACGACTGACGTACAACGCTCGGAACATGCGCCGGAACAGCGGGACGGTGAGCTTGGTCTTGTCCCACCACAATCGCCCGATCTCCGTGCGGATGAACAGGAAGAATCCGACGATCGACACAAAGGCGACGACGATCAACACCCACCAATAATTGACCATCCAATCAGAGGTGGACATGAGGAATTTGGTGGGCCAGGGGAGCACGGATTCTTTGCCCTGAAATACCCCGGCGAAGCGCGGCAGCACGAAGGTCATCAGGAAGATCGTCACCGAAACCGCCATCGTTCCGATGATGCCCGGGTAAATGCTCGCTCCAATCACCATCTTCTTCGTTTCAATCTGCTGGGCGATGTACGCGGCGATGCGGTCGAGCATCTTGGCGAACGAACCGGACATCTCCGATGCACGCACCATGTTCACGTACAGCGGCCCGAACAATTTCGGATACTTGCTGATCGCCTCGGAGAATTGCTTGCCCGATTCGACATCAGTCTTGATGCTCAGCAGGATCTTCTTGAACTTGGGATTGACGATCTGGTCAGAGATGCCGTCGAGCGCGGCCCGGATGCTGATGCCCGCGCGGATCATCACGGCCAATTGCGTGGTGAAATCAAGGATGTCCTTCTGGCTCGGACCTGAAGAGTAATTCAGCGCCTTGGCGAAGGAAGTGTTGCGCGTGCTCGTGGCGGTCTGCACCTGCACCAGTTGCAGGACGTGGTGGCCCTGGCTGCGCAGCATGGTCGCGGCAGTCGGCGCGTTCTCTGCTGCGAGAACGCCGACCTGCATCTGCCCTGAAGAATGTCGTGCTTGGTAGCGGTACTGTGGCATAAGAAAAGAGATCAAGGGTCACGAATGAGGGGCGAGTGGCTTGGGATTTGAGGCTCGAATCCCCGATCTCCAGCCCCCAACCCCCTGCGATTTCATGCAGCCAACTGGCGTTCGAGTTTCTCAGGGAAGGCCGCCTGGGCGATCGCGTCTTCGCGGCTGATCATGCCGTTGAAGTACAACTCCGCGATCGAGTTATCCAGACTCACCATGCCCATCTGGCGGTTGGTGTCGATGACGTTGGGAATTTCAAACGTACGTGCTTCGCGGATGATGTTGCGGACCGCGGGCGTGCAGAGCATGACTTCCACCGCCGGGACCATGCCCGGTTCGTCGATGCGGCTGAACAACGTCTGCGACAGCACGGCCTGCAGCGTGTTGCCCAGCATCGCGCGGATCTGGTTCTGCTGACCGGCCGGATACATGTCGATGATTCGCTCCACCGTCTGCGACGCGTTCACCGTGTGCAAGGTCGAAAGCACCAGGTGGCCGGTTTCGGCGGCAGAAATCGCCAGGGCGGTCGTTTCCAGGTCGCGCATTTCGCCGACCAGAATGATGTCGGGGTCCTGACGCAACGCGTGCTTGAGACCCGAGCCGAACGATGGCATGTCCTGCCCCAGTTCGCGCTGTTCGATCAGGCACTTGTTGGAGGAGAACGAATATTCGATCGGGTCTTCCAGCGTGATGATGTGCTTGCGGTAGCGGTCGTTCATCGCTTGGATCATTGCGGCGAGCGTCGTTGACTTGCCCGAACCCGTATCGCCGGTGACCAGCACCAGGCCGCGCGGCAGATAGGTGAGCCGGGCGATGACCTCAGGCAGGTTCAATGCCTCCAGAGGCGGAACTTTGCTCTTGATCGCACGCATCGCAAGTCCCACCGAACCGCGCTGCATGTGCGCGTTGACGCGGTAGCGTCCCAGCTCTTTCACTGCGAAGGAGAAGTCCAGATCCTGCTGATCTTCAAATCGCTTGATCTGCTGGGGGCTCACCATTTCCTCGAGCGTGGCCTTGACGCTGGCCGGAGTGAGGATGGGATAATCCATGGGCGTCATGACGGTGTTCACGCGCATCATGGGCGGGTGGCCCGAGATGAGGTGAATGTCGGAGGCTTTGTTTTCGTGGGCTGTGTGGAGAATGTCGCCGAGCTTCATGGGTTGAGCCTCGCTTGGTCCAGTGCGTGCAGGAACGGAATCGCGAAATAATGCAATGAACCTCGCGCCGAGTGCGCGGAAAGATTCAAACTGGGGTATCGGCAGATGATGGGCGAGGAATCAGTCGGGATTTGGAACCACATTGCCGATTGGATGAATCACACAAAACGGGTACGGCTGTGCGGGTTATGCGGATAATGCGGAGAATGGACGGCGGATGTGCCGTCGTGATGATTGGGTGAACAGATCAATCGCCGGATCGCGAAATCGCGAAAACATCCGATGGATCAACGCGCCCCAATGCTCACCGTCACACGCCTAATTCCTGCCCGGCTCCGCAACCGCAAGCGCGACCTCTCCAGTACCGGAAAATGATGCTCGCGGCTTTGGAAGGCCGAGGTCGCGGGCCATGCGGGCTAGTTCGCCCGGCGCGATGTACCTGAGCGTGCCGGTGATGGTGTACTGCGCCGCCGCCGGCGTGCTGAGGAGACTCCAGCCCACCGCATCAAAGCGAATGACCGCAGGCACGCGCACGTGTCGTTGATCAAGCGAGGCAAGGGTGGCCTCGGCGGCACGCACGCCGGAATAGACCTTCACGCCGTCCACTGCGACGTCGTAATGAAATTCATGCAGTCGCAGCGATTCCTGGTTGGGATTGCTCAGTTCCAGCATGAAGTCCAGAACCATCGCCTCCTGGGTCATGCTGGAAGCGGACACG
The DNA here is from genome assembly GCA_946886375.1 of uncultured Phycisphaerales bacterium. The sequence continues at coordinate 349 of CAMPIL010000171.1, read as the reverse complement.
CTGTGCACGTTGACCGAAGGATCGCGGTATTGGGTGCAGCCGCCCAGCAGTCCGGGAAGCAGGAGCGACAGGCCGACGACGATGCGCACGCATTGCATGCGGCGCATGATACTGAAATTGCCGGCTTAGGGCAGGCCCAGGCGGTAGTCTTCGCTGGCGCCGACCTGGGCGAGGATCATGTGCTGCGGATCATCAAAGTGCGTGGAATAACTGTGCCACATCACCGACATGATCGCGAGAATGCCCACGGCACACCACGCGGCGATTTCGCCCGAGGCATGCCTGCGAAGCCGGTACAGCAGCGCCACGCAAACACTGACGCTCAGACCATTGAACGCGGCGAGCGCCC
>CAMPIL010000170.1 GCA_946886375.1 uncultured Phycisphaerales bacterium | reverse complement strand
AGCGTGATCGGCGTCGGCGCGATGATCGCCTGCACCGCGCCGCCGCCAACCTGTGTGCGCCGCTTCGCATGGCTGACGGATGAAGGCGAACGCACGTATGGCATCGACAAGTTCATCGAGACGGCCAAAACCATGATGGAACGCCGCAAGGTGCAGTTGAGCGACGCGTACGCCGAGTTGCTGCGCCAAACGCATGGGCGAGTCGCGCAGCGTCAAGGCGCAGCCTGATCCAACCTGCTGAGGCCGCGCGATGGCCACCCGCGGCATTCCGTCGCGCAGCCCGTCGCGCAGCCCGTTCACTTCGATTGTCCTACAATTCACGTTCCGCATGCCTGATGCAGAGCCGCACAAAACTCTCTACCTCATCGACGGCCACGCCCAGTTTTTCCGCGCGTACCACGCGATCCGCTCCGGAATGACCAGCCCGGTCACCAAGGAGCCGACGAACCTCACGTTCGGATTCGTGGGCATGCTGCTGAAGGTGCTGCGCGAGTACAAGCCGGATTATCTGGCTGTGGTCATTGATGCGGCCGGTGATCGCGAGACATTCCGTTCCCAGATTTATCCGGAATACAAGGCGACGCGCAAGCAGACGCCCGACGACTTTCATCCGCAAGTCGAGCGGTGTTTGCGAATTCTCCAGCAGATGTGCGTTCCAGTGATCGCCGAGCCTGAGGTGGAAGCCGACGACGCTATCGCCACGATCGTGCGCAGACTTCAGCGCGGGCATCCTGACCTGAACATCCGCATTGTCTCCAAGGACAAGGACCTTTCGCAACTGCTCAGCGACCGCGTGCAGTTGTTCGATGTGCACAAGGACCAGGCGGTCACGGCGGAAGACATCTTCGAAACGCCCGGCGTGCGGCCCGAGAACGTAGTGGACATTCTCACGCTCATGGGCGACACGGTGGACAACGTGCCCGGCGTGCCGGGCATCGGCCCCAAGACTGCCGCCGCGCTCATTCTGCAATATGGTTCGGTGGAAAATCTCCTCAAACACCTGGATGAAATCAAGGGCAAGCGGCGGGAGAACATTGAGGCGGCGAAGGGCAAGCTGCCGCTGAGTCGCCGACTCGTGCAATTGAAGGACGATGTGCCGCTGAAGTTTGAATTGGACGATGCGACCTCGCGCTGCGAAAAACTGCCCGTGGATGATTTGCTGGCGACGTTTCGCGAGTTGGGTTTCAACCGGTTTCAGGATGAATTGAAGGCGATTGCCGGGGGAAACGGTCAAGCCGCTCCGCCGGATAAACAGACGCCTGGGCGCGCGAAGCCGCACGCGGCGGTTGCCGATGGATTGTTCTCGCACCTTCCCGAACCCGCATCCACCGTCCCCAGCGGACCTGCGGATCGCGGCGAGTATCAGTGCATCACCACGCCCGAACAACTCGATGCTCTGGTCAAACAGATCAGGAAACTGGGTGTCTTTGCGGTCGATACCGAGACTGACAGTCTCTCGCAGATTGATGCGAACCTCTGCGGCGTTTCAATTTCAATTGCGCCGCGCACCGGCGTGTACATTCCCACGCGCTCGCCCGAACAGCACAAGCACATGGATGCGCCAACGGTGCTCGATCGCCTGCGGCCGGTGCTGGAGGATCGCGCGATCAGGAAGATCGGCCACAACCTCAAGTTCGACATCAACGTGTTCCGCAAGCATGGGGTGCGCGTGCGCGGCGAGATGTTCGACACGATGGTGGCCAGTTACGTCATTGATCCGACACGCTCCAGTCACGGTATGGATGTGCTCGCGCTGGCGATGCTGAACCACACGTGCATTCCCATCTCCGATCTCATCGGGAAAGGAAAGAATCAGCGCACGTTCGACACCGCGCCACTGGAATTGGCGACCACCTACTCGGCAGAGGACGCGGACATCACCTACAGGCTGCGAGATTGCTTCACGCCGAAACTCGATGAAGTCGGCGGGCGAAAATTGTTTGAGGATGTCGAAATGCCGCTGGTTCAGGTGCTGGCGGAACTCGAATGGAACGGCATTCGCGTCGATCCGGATGAACTCGATCGCCAGCGGGAGAACCTGTCCAAGCAGATCGACGCGCTGCGCAAGCGAATTCTTGATGCGGCGCCGGGCGGGATACCGTTCAGTCCAGATTCGCCCAAGCAACTTGCCGCGGTGCTGTTTAACAAGCCCACCGCAGACCCGCCCGGGCTTGGTCTGCGCGTGACCAAGCGCGGCAAGACCGGACCATCGACGGACCAGGAAGTGCTGGAGAAACTGGCGTCCGATCCGGATGTGACCTCGCCGCTGCCGCAGTTGATCGTGGAATACCGGCAGTTGACCAAACTGGTGAACACATATCTGGAATCGCTGAAGGAAGCGATCAACGCGAAAACCGGGCGGATTCACGCCTCGTTCAACCAGACCGTGGCGGTGACGGGACGATTGAGTTCATCGGACCCCAACCTGCAGAACATACCGATTCGCACCGAAGTTGGACGCGAGATTCGGCGCGCGTTTGTGGCAGAAAAAACGCAGCGGAACTGGCTCAACGGAGAAGTTCGCGGGCGCGAACCTTCCTCCGCAAGCGACGAGCCCAATGCGCTGATCACGGCGGATTACTCGCAGATCGAACTGCGGCTGCTGGCACATTTCTCCGAAGATCCGAAACTGATCGAGGCGTTCGAGAAGGGCGTGGACATTCACGCCGCCGTCGCTGCGGAAGTGTTCGGCGTTCCGCTCGATCAAGTCACGCGGCAGCAGCGCGCCAGCGCGAAGATGGTCAACTTCGGAATTGTGTACGGAGTGACGCCGTACGGCCTCTCGTGGCGGTTGAATCTCGCCGGCACGCAGACCACGCCCGAGCAGGCCGCGAAAATCATCAGCGATTATCGCGCCCGCTACAGCCGCATCGCTTCGTTTCTGGACCGCTGCATTCACATGGCGATCGAGCGCGGGTACGTCGAGACGATTCTCGGCCGGCGGCGGCCGATCCCGCAGATTTACGCCAACAATCCGCAGCAGCGTGCGCTGGGCGAGCGCCTGGCGATCAACAGCGTGGTGCAGGGCAGTGCGGCGGACCTGATCAAGGTCGCGATGATTGATATTCACCAAGCGATCGGGCAGGTGGAATTAAATCCGCCTGCCGGTTCGAACGGTATTGAACGCGCCCGCCTCGTGCTTCAAATCCACGATGAACTTGTCCTCGAAGCGCCGCGATCGCAGGCGGAGTCTGTTGCGTCCTTCGTCGTTGAGCGCATGCAGCGTGCGATGTCCCTGAAAGTGCCTCTCGTCGCCGACGCCGCGTGGAGCGAGAACTGGATTGATGCGAAGTGAGCCGCTTGCGGCTGAGCACATGATCAATTTCGAGGCGAACAATCGTCTAATAGGCGGCGTGCGAAGCCGCAAGCGGCCTTCACTGACGCCCGGTTCGGCCGACACCCGGGCGGCTTGACCGGCTGCCTGACTGTGCTAGATTACTCAGTCCCCCGACAGGTGGGTTTGTCCGTCTGGGGCGGTAGCTCAATTGGTTAGAGTACCGGCTTGTCACGCCGGTGGTTGCGGGTTCGAGTCCCGTCCGCCTCGCTTTCCGGATCGTCGATCGAAGTCACCAAACCTCCACAATGCGGGGCTGACGGGTTCGCTGCACGGAAAAGCGAATCGCTGTAGAATCGCGCCTTGGCTTGGATTCACCCGGCTCCGCGTAGTGGCGCCGGCTGTTTTTCGATCTTCGACGATTCGATTTTCGACGTTTCCCATGACTCGAGCACCCATCTCCCTTCCGCAGCAGCGCGACTTCCTCAAGACGACCCGCCGCGACGCCTGGTGGCTGTTCCCGACCATCACCCTGATCTACTTTCTGAGTTTCGTCGTCTATTCGACGTGGGCGGCGTTTCAGGGAACCCATTACTGGTTCGGTGGCAACGGGGCGCAATACCTCTCGCCGTTCTACTCGCCTGTGCTGTGGGTTGATTCCAGCGCGGCGGGCGCGGCTCCGTTGCACCATGCATGGATTGGCGAGTGGCCCGCATGGCTGCCCAAGTCGATCTTCGGCATCATTCCACTCACACCCGCGCTGCTCATTCTGTGGGCGCCGGGCGGATTCCGGTTCACCTGCTACTACTACCGCGGGGCGTACTACAAGGCGTTCTGGGGCGATCCGCCGAATTGCGCTGTGGGAGAGCCTCGCAACAGTTACTGGGGCGAGCGGTGGTTCCCACTCGTCTTGATGAATGTGCATCGCTACTTCATGTACATCGCGCTGATCTTCATCGGCATTCTCAGTTACGACGCGGTGCTCAGTTACATCTTCACAACTGCCGAGGGCGGGCATCGGTTCGGCATTGGCGTGGGGTCGCTGATCATCACCGGCAACGTCGTGTTCCTCGCGATGTACACGTTCGGCTGCCACTCGCTGCGACATGTGATCGGCGGCCGGAAGGATTGCCTGTCTGATTCGCCGGCGCAATACAAGGCTTACGAGTGCGTGAGTTGCCTCAACCGCTGGCACATGCAGTGGGCGTGGATCAGCCTGTTCTGGGTGGGCTTTACGGATTTGTACGTTCGCCTGTGCTCGATGGGCATTTGGCATGATTGGAGGATCATCTGATGCCCGCTCCCGGCGATCTTGGATTCACGAAACACGAACATGATGTAATTGTGATCGGGGCTGGCGGGGCGGGACTTCGTGCGGCGATTGAAGCGTCCGCGGCGGGCTGCTCGGTCGGCCTGGTCTGCAAATCGCTGCTCGGCAAGGCCCATACGGTCATGGCCGAGGGCGGCATGGCGGCCGCGATGGCCAACGTCGATGACCGCGACAACTGGCGCGTCCATTTCGCCGACACGATGCGTGGCGGACAGTACCTCAACAACTGGCGCATGGCTGAACTGCACGCCAAGGAAGCGCCCCAGCGCGTGCGCGAACTGGAAGCATGGGGCGCGGTGTTCGATCGAACCAAGGACGGCCGCATCCTGCAGCGAAACTTCGGCGGGCATCGCTACCCCCGTCTTGCGCACGTGGGCGATCGCACTGGCCTGGAAATGATCCGCACGCTTCAGGACTACGGCGTGCATCGCGGCATTTCCGTGTACATGGAGCACACGGCCGTCACGCTTCTGCAGGACGGAACGCCCGGCGATCCCGAGGCACGCGTCATCGGCTGCTTCGGCTACGACCGTGAACTCGGACGCTTCCGCGTCTTCCATGCCAAGGCCGTCATCCTCGCCACCGGCGGCATCGGCAAGGCGTACAAGATCACTTCCAACAGTTGGGAATACACCGGCGACGGCCACGCACTGGCCTACAACGCCGGCGCCGATCTGATGGACATGGAATTTGTCCAGTTCCATCCCACCGGGATGGTCTGGCCGCCCAGCGTGCGCGGCATTCTGGTCACCGAAGGCGTGCGCGGCGAAGGCGGCGTGCTGAAGAACTCCGAAGGCCGCCGCTTCATGTTCGATGACATCCCCGACAACTACAAGAATCAGACCGCGAATGACCCCGAAGAAGGCTGGCGATACGTGCTGGGCGACAAGTCGGCCAACCGCCCGCCGGAACTGCTGACCCGCGATCACGTCGCCCGAAGCATCATGCGCGAAGTGAAGGCCGGTCGAGGTTCGCCGCATGGCGGAGTGTTCCTCGACATCGCATGGATCAAAGAAAAACTCGGCGGCAAGGCGGAAGAGCACATCAAGAAAAAACTGCCGTCGATGTACCACCAGTTCATCACGCTTGCGGGTGTAGACATTACGAAAGAACCGATGGAAGTCGGTCCCACCACGCACTACGTCATGGGCGGCGTGAAGGTGGATGGCGACACGCAGATGTCCACCGTGCCGGGCTTGTTCGCGGCCGGTGAAGTCGCGGCTGGCCTGCACGGGGCCAACCGCCTGGGTGGAAATTCGCTGAGCGACCTCGTCGTGTTCGGCAAGCGTGCCGGTGAATTCGCCGCGAAGTTCGCCAAGGAACACGGCGCAGCCGAAGTCGATGAACAGCAGGTTCAGGCGGCGGCACGCGGTTCGCTGGAACCCTTGGAGCGACAGGCCGCAGGCGGAGGCGAGAACGCCTACCAGATTCAGTACGATCTTCAGGACATGATGCAGGCCAACGCCGGCATCGTCCGCAACGAGCACGATCTGTGCAAGGCGGTCGAGGAACTGCAAACGCTCAAGCAGCGGGCGCACAACGTGGCGGTGCCCGGCAACCGCGAATACAACCCCGGCTGGCACACCGCCCTCGATCTGCAGAACCTGCTCACCGTTTCCGAGGCCCTCGTCCTTGCCGCGCTGGATCGCAAGGAATCCCGCGGCGGACACTTCCGCGAAGACCATCCTACCAAAGACGACGCCAACTTCGGCAGGCACAATACGGTCATACGCCGCGGCGCGAATGGGGAAATGCAACTGAGCCGGCAACCGATCAAGCCGATGCCCGATGAGTTGAAGAAGGTAATTGAGGAGAACAAATGAGCGCGGCCTTGCTGCAACCTCGATTGACACAACTGCGGCCGATGCTCGCGGTCATGGATCTGCAGCGCACCAGGGCGTTCTACGAACGTCTCGGTTTTGAAGTGATGGGGACATTCGGTCCTCCGGGCGGGCCACCGGTCTGGTGCGAGTTGCACCGCGATGGCCAATTCATCATGTTCAACGCTCCGCCGCGCGACTCGGTTATTCGTGATGTGCCTCGGCCATCGAAGAATTACCAGATTTTCTACTTCAACGCCGATGATGTGGTCTCGCTTCACAGCGAATTCAAATCCAAAGGGTTGCCGGTTACCGATTTGCGGATTACCGAGTACGGCATGAAGGAATTCGAACTGCGCGATCCCGACGATTACTGGCTGTGGTTCGGCCAACCTTCGGACGAACCGCCAACGGTGCGCGAATGACGCCCCGCAGTGCGCAGGCGATGAACATCATGCAAGGATTCCGGAGTTCAAGCCATCGACAAGCGTCGAAGCCGCGTGAGTGCACTGGATGATCGCTCGGTGTAGAATCTCACCGCATGGTTTCTCCAAACATCGAACGATTGAAGCCCGGACCTGACGACCTGATCGAAGGCAAGGACCAGAAGCCCACGGTTCACCCGACCCCGAGCCACGTTGCCAATGGCGAGGGGCGCAGCGCGCTCTTCCGCATCTGGCGCGGCGACAAGACCGGCGGCACGTTCGTCGATTACAAAACCGAAGTCGGCACCGGCATGGTCGTGCTCGATGCAGTCCACCAGATTCAGGCGCACCAAGCCAACGATCTGGCTGTGCGCTGGAACTGCAAGGCTGGCAAGTGCGGGTCGTGCAGCGCTGAGGTCAACGGCAAACCCTGCCTGATGTGCATGACGCGGCTGGATCAGATCGACCTGGACATGCCCGTCATCATCGAACCGCTGCAGACTTTCCCGTCGGTTAAGGATCTGGTGACGGATGTCTCGTGGAATTTCGAGGTGAAGAAGCGGATCAAGCCTTTCAAGCCGCGCAAGCCCGATGCGCCGGATGGGACCTGGCGCATGCAGCAGGCGGACATTGACCGCGTGCAGGAGTTCCGCAAGTGCATTGAGTGTTTCCTGTGCCAGGATGTCTGTCACGTGCTGCGCGATCACCACAAGCACGCCGAGTTCATCGGCCCGCGGTTTCTCATTCACACTGCCGCGCTGGAAATGCACCCGCTTGATACTGAGAACCGCATCCCGGAGTTGCGCAACGTCTACGGCATCGGCTACTGCAACATCACCAAGTGCTGCACGCAGG
>CAMPIL010000169.1 GCA_946886375.1 uncultured Phycisphaerales bacterium | reverse complement strand
GAACCCACGAATAACGGATTTGCAATCCGTCCCCTTAGTCCACTTGGGTACTCGGCCGTGAACAACAGGATATGCGGATGCCGCCCGTGCCGCAATATTTCCGAGCTGCCGCGCAGACGGCCGTTTTCAGGGCGACGCGGCAGTGAACGACGACGCTCGGACAGTGGCCGCGCTCGAGAGCGAAGGCACGAGCACGCTTCCGGCTACGTCAACGCCTGCGGCAGGCTGACCCAGAAGCCAGGCGCTGGGATGCAGACCACGCGATTCAATCCGCGCCTTCAGTGGTTGACGCGTGGTTGCATCGACCACCGGCCGAAGATTCGTGCCGCTGGAGTCGTACGCGCACAGGTAAAGCACATCGCCTTCGGAGACCTTCGATTTCGAATTGACTGACAATCTCACGCGCCGATCGTTGATGCGCCTGACGACGCGGATCGGCTCATCGAACACGCGCGGGACCGCGGCATCGATTCGCGATTGCGATTGGCTGACCGCATCACGCATCGCCAGTCCCAGCGGCGTTTCCCAGAATCGATGCGAACCGAAACTCACGCCACGATAGGTTTGATCGGCGGGCTGATCCGCCCACGCGCGAGCATCGATCTGCGTGGACAGCACGATTCGCCTCGCGGCGAAATCGACCACATCCAGTTTGACAGTGGCAATGGCCTGGTTGCGGTTGCGCGCTGCGCTCCACTGGGAAAGGTCTGAAGGGGTCAGCGCGACATGCTTGAAATCGATTATTTTGCCCACCACCGCATAGCGCACCTGCGGGTATCGCCGCGCGATGGACTTGAGATCGCCTGCGGTCGCGCTGGACCGGTTCCGGACGGCGATGGCGACTTCGTCGATGAGATTGTCATTGGACTGCAGCACGAGGTCAGTGCGTGCGGCGAGTTTCTGTCGCAGCGATTGGGTGAACTTCTCGCCTACGCCTGAGAATCCCTGCGGCTGCAAAGGGGGATCGGCAAACGTGCCGAGGACCACGATCGGCCGCGCTGATGCCGCGGCAGGTTGATGGTCCCACTGCGGGGAAATCGACGAACACGCTGCCGCGCACAGGCATGCGCCTGTGGCAACCACCGTACGAGCGAATTTGAATGAAGCTCCGATCACATACTCCAATCGGCCGCCAGGCGGTCTGGGCTTGAATTCGCGTAGGTTGGCGAATTGGGTCGAATTCGCCGCAACCTGCCGCTGCGAGTTGCTATTGTTTTGAGCCATGTGGATCAGCAAGAACGTTCATCGAATTGCATTCGCCGCGATTTTGATCGTCGCAGCCGTTGAGTCGTGTTTGGGCGCGACGTTGACGCCGACCCTGTCGCAGGAACACGCCACGGCGGCGAGTTCGCGGCCGGCCGACCGGAGTTCCCCGGACGCTTCGCCGCTGGCGATTTTCCGGGCGCCGCTGCTGCGCGAGGGGAACTACATCATCGATGCGCGTTGCACCATCCACAAAGATGCAGTGCGAGGCTGGTGGACGTTGAGGCTGCATGAAGCGGGTGCGAACAAGAGCCCGCGCGAAATGCTGCTGCTGCCGTGCACGCAACTTTCGGAGATGCAGCGGCTGGTGGAGTCCTCGCCCAATCGCGTTGTGGAGTTCCAGGTGACGGGGCGCGTATTTGTATTTCGCGGTCGCAACTTCGTGCTGCCCTCGCATGCGCCGGTGCTGACGCCGCAGGAGCCGCCAACGCAGGAGCATCCGCCTGCGCCGGTTGAGACCGCGCAGTCGATGCCGGAGAGTGCGTCGCCGGCGACCGCACCGATGGATGCCGATGGCGGGGACAGCGCTGAGGACATCATTCGCGAACTGGAACAAGAGGCCGGCGCGCTGCCGCGCAATCCCGCCGACATGATGCCGGCTGAGGCTGAAGAGGCCGCATCATCCTCGCTTCCTTCGATCGATGCAGAGCCGCGCGCGCCACTGACCGGCCGCTCGAACCAGGCCACCGAGGACAGTTCAATCGTGAATCGCCGGGGCAAGATCATGCGCGACAGCGCTGGCGGGTGGACGTTCGTGTTCGACGCCGACGCCAGCGGCTTGGCCGACCCGCCCATGCGTTTGCTGCCGTGCCTGTTGCTGGAGCGGATCGAGGAATACGCCCGGCGTCATGGCAACAACTCGCCGGCTCTGATGAGCGGACAGGTGTACCTGTATAACGGCCAGATCTTTCTGCTGCCGACGGTATTCCGCGTGCCGCAGGAAAGACGAAATATCACGCCGTGAGCGGGGGATCTGGTCTTTCGGTTTTCAGCCAAAAACCGAAATAGCCCATGGCACCCGTGCCGGTGCGCCTTGCTTCTTCATTTGCTATTGCACTGACCGGCGAACCATCAGCCTTTTGAGCGGTTCTAATGTCGCCCAGCGGCCACTTCGCACAATCACTCAATCCCGAAGCCCCCACATCACGTGTTCGCATCGATGGCTTTGATTCCAACGATCTTCGGCGGCTTGAGCGGCCGATCGCCGGAGCCCGTCGGCAGGCTGCCAAGTTTCTTCACCACTTCCAAGCCCTCGACAACCTGTCCGAAACCTGTGTACTGGTTGTCCAGATGCTGGCATTTCTCGCGCGTTAAGCAGACGAAAAACTGGCTGCCTGCGGAATCGGGATGCGAAGAACGGGCCATCGACAACGTGCCGGGCTGGTGCAGACGCTTGTTGAATTCAGCCTTCACGGTCCATCCCGGCCCGCCGGTCCCCGTGCCCTGCGGACAGCCGCCCTGGATCACGAATCCGGGAATGATGCGGTGGAAGATGAGATTGTCGTAGAAACCGGAGTTGGCGAGCTTCAGAAAATTGGCGACGTGATTGGGCGCGACATCGTCCCAGAGTTCAACGGTCATGTCGCCCTGATCTGTGGAGATGATGGCACGGGGGTAAGGCATGCAGTGATGATAGCGAATACGAGGCCCAGCGACTTCAGTCGCACATCACCGCGGAATCCGCCCGCTTGGTCGGGGCTGCGCCGGCGTGCTCTGCGGCGTCACGCGCTCGTCCGGCCTGCCCTGATTCAGCACGCGCGGCGGTGAAGCCATCAACTCCGCGCTCCTGATCAGCGGCGGATCGGCCGGTCTTCCCGCAGCAACATCCGCCAGTCTGGTCTGCGCAATCGCGAGAATCGTCTGCGCGCCATCCACTGCGTAGCCAAACGCGCAGTATTGGCCGTCTAGCCGCGCTGTGCCTTCGCGCGAAAGGGCAATGAAGATCTGGCTGCCGTTGGAGTCCGGATCATCCGATCGCGCCATTGAAATCACGCCGAAATCATGCGGCAATTTGCTGTCTTCCATCGGCAGCCAGTAGCCCGGCCCGCCGTCGCCGGTGGCGGTGGGATCGCCCGCCTGGATCACAAACGGATGCGGCGGCGAACCGCCGGTGAACGGCACGATCCGGTGAAACGCGACATCGCGATAGAACCCGCCCCGGCACAACTCAAGAAAGTTCCACACCGTGTTGGGCGCTTCGTCCGGCCGCATCGCCAGTCGAATGTCGCCTTGAGTGGTGTGCAGCACGACATCGCGCTCCGGATACATGCGCAATCCGGTGAAGAGTCGCTCGATTGGCGCAGAACTTGTCGCGGCCGGCTGAGTGGAATTGGCTTGCGATTGATCGGCGGGTGAAGTTGAAGCGCCGATCGCGGGTTTGTTGCCGTTTGCCGCAGGCTGCGTCGATGACTCGGTCTTGGGTGGCTCTTGCATGATCGGGTCGTTTTCATCTTTCCAATCGATGATGCGCGAGTGCGGCTTGCCGCTGACCGGGTGCGGGCGCACCTGCGTCACCGGAATCATGCGCGAGAGCATCGGTTGCAGCACGAGCGCTGAACCGATCGGCGCCTCACCCTCGATCATTTGCAGATATGCGGTGCGGCGGATGTTCCAGATCGCCGGCAGTTTCTCGTCAAGGTCAACCACGCCGGGGTGAACCTCGATGCGATCCGCAAGCATATTGCCTTGGGCATCCATCAGCGCGAGGCTGATCGTGCCGAAGGACTTGGGCGAGACGACCGTGATGCGGGCGGCCCGGTGAACGCCGTTGTAAAGGTATTCGGGCGAGAGGCCCGCCGAAACGGCTGGCGCAGATGATTCGGCCTGCGGCGCGGCTGCGCCCAACATCGCGAATGCTGCTGACGCAACCAAACCGAGTAACAGTGCAAACATCAGTTATCTCCGGGCGAAAACAAACAAGATGATAGCCAGCACCGTTCGCGGCCCGCCTGTGCGCCGGCACGCGCGATCCAGTCGCGCGCACGGCTCAAGGGCAGGCGAACAAAAAGACACACGCGGCCTTGTTCAGGCCGCGTGTGGCGATCGGTAGGGGTGCGTGGAGTGTTATTGCGGAGACGACGCGTTGTAAATGTGCGTGGACTCGGTTTCTTCAACTGGCCGCTCCAGTTCATCGGAGGTCATGGAGACCGCGAATCGGGTGTCGGCCTCCTGCACGCCTTCAACGGTCACGCGCCAGACGGCTCGTTCGCCCGGCGCCAGCCGCTGCAGCGGCTCGAAGGCGATGGTCGCCGCGCCGGGACTGGCGGTGGAATTCGTAACGCCTTCGGCGGCCGTCAATCGAATTGCCTCCTCCAACGCGCAGGTGATCCTGATATTAGTGGCGGTCTCACTGCCCTGATTGACCACGCTGATCACGTACACCGTGGTGTCGCCGATTCGCACCGGATCTCTTTCATCGACGACTTCCAGCAGCAGCGCGGGAATGCCGCGCAGTTGCGTCTGCGCGCTGGCGACGGCCTGCCGTGCGCACTGGGCGGTCGCGGTGAACGCCGCTTGCACCGTGCCGGGCGAAGTGCCTCGCATGGTGATGCGAACATTGCGCGACTGGCCGGGCTCGATCGTGCCAAGCGACCATTGGTTCGTCGAGCCCGCGCCGCGCCCGGAATCCACCGCCACGATGGTTGCGCCGCGCGCATCGGAACTGGCCTGCAACATCGTGTTGACCGCCGGATAGTCACCGGTGTTCGTAACGGTGACTTCATAGGGAATGTCCACGTTGATGAAGTCTTGCGTTGGGCCATTGATCTTGACTTCCAGCACCGGCTCGCCGACGACGATTGACGCTTCGGTCGCGCTGGTCAGACCGTCAGGCGTCTGGGCGTTGGCGACAAGGTCATATGTTCCGCTGCGCTCAGCGCGCAGGTTGAAGGTGACGGTCCTGGATTCGCCCTGCGCCAGCGTGCCGACGGTCTGCTCGACTACCCGCCTGCCGTCCGGGCCAATCAGTCCCTCGGGGAGTTCCAGGCGAATCATCACGTCGTTGGCAGGCCCGACGCCCGTGTTCTGCACTGTCACTCTGAAGGGAATCGGGTCGCAGCGGCTGAAGCGCTCTGCGACATTGCTGCTCAGCGACAACTCGGGCTGGATGACCTGCACGGTTGTGCATGCCATTGCGCCGGGCGTGTACGTGACCGATGCGCAGTTTTCCAGTGGGCCGGTCGCCTCGGATCTTCCGTTGAACCGGATGGACCGGGACTCGCGCGCGTTGAGGTCGCCGATGTTCCACACCATCATGCCTTCTGATGATTGGGCTTCGGGCTCTGCGGAATTCACCCTGAAGCCGGGCGCCGGCTTGTTGGTGACGACCACGCCGCTGAGCATGGCGTCGGTGAGGTTGGTGACGCGGAACTCGTAATTAATGTCCCTGCCTGCAACAACTTGGCGCGGGGCCTGTTCTTCCAGTTGAATGACGGCGGCCGATCCCGGCGGGTGGCGCACGACCAGGCGGTTGGCGTCCTGTGATGTCTGCCTGCCGGCGGAGTCGTAGTTGGAATAGCCGTAGGTGGTGCTTTCGCTGTCGCGCGCGGTATAGGTGCGTTCAGTTGAACACGCGCCGACGGCGAGCAGAAAAATGATCGCGGCGCTTGCGGCCAATCTGGTCCGAGAGTCGATGTTCATGTGGTTTGCTCCACTGGATGCTCGTTGCGGCGCGCATGACGGCGCAGCATCGACGATTGGCGCCCTGCTGCGCCGATGCTCGACCATAGATTGGCGCACGCATGGATTAAGTTCCATAGGAAAACCCCATGCAAATGGTTGGAGAATTCGTCCCGGCGCCGGCGCGGGAATCCTCGGCCGCCAAGAAAGCGCCGGGGCGAACGACACTTGAATTGCAGGGCGGTGAACGCCGCGATGATGGTGTAGGATGGCCCCAATGTCCGCCCTCGCCGCCAGCGCCATCAAGTCGGCCCAGTTGAAGATCGGCATGGAAATCCACGTCGAACTCGCGACGCGCTCGAAGATGTTCACGCGCGTGGCGAACATCGCGCATCCGGATCATTACGACGCCGCGCCCAACACGTTGATTGATCCGGTTGTGGCTGCGCTGCCGGGGGCGCTGCCGGTGATGAACAAGCGCGCGATCGAGATGTCGATGATGGTTGGGCTCGCGCTCAATTGCCAGATCGCACCCTTCAGCAAGTGGGATCGCAAGAATTATTTTTATCCCGACCTGCCCAAGGGCTACCAGATCAGCCAGTACGATCTGCCGCTGTGCTTTGACGGCGTGCTGGAGATTCCCACTGCCGACGGGCCGCAGAAAATCGGCATCATCCGCGCGCACCTGGAGGAAGACACGGGCAAACTCGGCCACGAACTGCCCGGCGGAATTCATTACGAAGGTTCGCTGGTCGACCTCAACCGCGCGGGCACGCCGTTGCTGGAGATCGTTACCGAGCCCGACCTGGTGTCGGCCGACGACGCGGTCACCTTGGGCAAAGAACTGCGGAACATCTGCCGCTTCCTGGGCGTGACCGAAGGCATCATGCAGCGCGGGCACATGCGGTTTGAGCCAAACGTCAACGTCATCATCACCACCGAAGACGGCCGGCTGATCGCAACGCCGATCGTTGAAGTGAAGAACCTCAACTCGTTCAAATCGCTCAAGGGCGCGATCGAGTACGAGTTTTCGCGGCAAGTCGAACAATGGCGCACCGATGCCGTCGCCCACGCCAGCGGCTTGAAGAGCACGCGCGGCTGGGATGATGTGCGTGGCGTGACGGTGCTGCAGCGCGAAAAGGAAGAAGCCCACGACTACCGCTATTTTCCCGACCCGGACCTTGTGCCGGTCGTGGTCAGCGACGCGTGGCGGGATGAGATCGCGGCGAAGATTCCGGAACTTCCCATGCAGCGGCGGCGGCGATATCAAGATGACTACGGCCTGCCCGAGAAAGACGCGATCGCGCTGACCGATGACTCAGACCTGTGCTTGTTTTATGAAGCGTGCATCGCCGAAACGTCGAAGGAACTTGGCGAAGATCCGCAGGGCGTGAACGCGGGCAAGGAGGCCGCCAAGTGGCTGTTGAACGCAGGGGCCAAGCGCGCCAACGAGCAAGGCATCGCGATTCAGGAACTGGGCATTTCAGCGCGGCAGATCGCGCAGGTCATCGGCTTGCGCGCAAAGCAGGCCATCGGCTCGACTGCTGCGGATGAGTTGTTCGGATTGTTGTGCCAGCCGGAGCATCGCAACGCCGACGCGGTGCAACTGGCGACCGCGCGCGGCCTGGTGCAGGTGAAGGATGAAGGCCAAATGGATGACTGGGTGACGCAGGCAATCGCAGCCCAGCCCCAGGCCGCCGCCGACTTTGCATCCGGCAAGGACGCGGCCGCAGGCAGACTGGTGGGGCACGTGATGAAAGTCAGCGGCGGGCGCGCCGATGCCAAGGCGGTGAAGCGCATTCTGTCCAACCTGGTCGACAATGC
>CAMPIL010000168.1 GCA_946886375.1 uncultured Phycisphaerales bacterium | reverse complement strand
CATCGCTCGCGTCACCCTGCAGACGGCCCTCGAGGCGGAGCATCAGGTCGTCGCCGGCCGTGTCAATTCCCACGCCCAGCATTCGACCTGATCGGCGCAGAACGATGCACACACCCATGGCGCCGCGCAGCGGGAGGCGCGACGCGTCATCGTTCATCTTCGGCGTCTCAAGCGCATCGATCCATTTCCTCACCGTGGCGGAAGCGGCGAAGACATCCGCCTCATCCGGAAGCACGGCGAGTTCAGCGCCCGGTGCGGTTGCGGCCGTCTGGGATTGCGCACTCGCCGCGAACGGACCGCCGCTCGCCGCCACCAATGTTGCCGCCACGCAACATGCGCTGATGCCAAATCGCGACAGGCGAGTGCGCGTGCGAGGCCAGCGTCCGAGAATAACTTGCGCGGCGGCAGCACGACCGGCAATCGTGTTTTCAGGCCTGTTCGGCACGGCTATTGATCCAGTACGATCGAGGCAGGACAACTGAAGACTCGGAGTATCTGAACATGCTCTTTCAAAGTTTGATCGCAATGACGGATAATCGCAAGCGAATGGCTCTGCTGACGCTGTTGACCTTCGCAGTGTTGTGCTGAGCCGGCGGCCGTCGATCATCGTGAGTAGTTCGCGGCAGGGCATGAGGCGGTTCTGCCTTTCAATCCGATCAATCCTCTTCGAACCGCGACTTCATTTCATATCAGCCACCAATGAAAAGCCCACGGCGTGTACGCCGTGGGCTTTATCATGAACCGGGGTGATGGTTTAGAACTTGATCTTGTCGGTGCCGAGCGCGCCGTGATCGTCCATCCCGCCGCGTGAAGGCTTCTTCTTCTGCGGCTTGCCCGCAGCGGCTTCGCCGGTGTCGGCGCTGCTTGCGCCGCGCTCGGTGTCGCCCCACTGGGCCCGTTTGAGCGAAAGACCGATCTTGCGCTCGCCGGTGTCCACGCGGAGAATCTTGACGTCCAACTGATCGCCGGGCTTGACGATGTCCTGCGGGTTCTCCACTTTCTGATCGGAAAGTTCAGAGATGTGCAGGAGGCCTTCCAGACCGGGCTCCAGTTCCACGAACACGCCGAAGTTGGTGATCTTGGTCACCGCGCCGTGCACGACCATGCCGGGCTGGTACGCATCCGGAATGGCGTGAATCCACGGGTCCTCGGTCAGTTGCTTGACGCCCAGGCCGACGCGCTGCTTGGCGCGGTCGATGTCCAGCACCACGCACTTGACCATGTCGCCCTTCTTGTACTTCTCGTTGGGATGCGCGATCTTTTCGGTCCACGACATGTCGCTGACGTGCAGCAGGCCGTCGATGCCCGGCTCGATCTGAATGAACGCGCCGTAGTTGGCGAGATTCCGCACCGTGCCTTCGATGATCGTGCCCGGCGGATACTTCTGCTCCACCAGGTCCCACGGGTTCACTTCCACCTGCTTCATGCCAAGCGAGATTTCCTGCTTCTCGCGGTTGATGTCGAGCACGACCACTTCAACTTCATCGCCCACATTGACGATTTCGCTGGGATGGTTGATGCGCTTGGTCCACGACATTTCGGAGATGTGCACCAGGCCTTCGATGCCTTCCTCCAACTGCACGAACGCGCCGTAGGTGACCAGGTTGACCACCTTGCCGCGCACGCGGCTGTTGATCGGATACTTCTCTTCGATCTTCTCCCAGGGCGAAGCCTCTTTCTGCTTCAAGCCCAGAGCGATCTTCTCGCGCTCGTGATCGATCTTGAGGACCTTGACCTGAACCTGGTCGCCGATCTTCACCATCTCGCTGGGATGGCCGACGCGGCCCCAGGACATGTCGGTGATGTGCAGCAGGCCGTCGAGTCCGCCCAGATCAACAAACGCGCCAAAGTCGGCGATGTTGGTGACCGTGCCGGTGACCAGGTCGCCTTCCTTGATCGAACCCATCAGGCGCAACTTGGCTTGATCGCGTTCGACTTCAATGAGTTTGCGGCGGCTGATGACGATGTTGCGGCGTTCCTCGTCGATCTTGAGGATGCACGCGCGCACCGTTTTGCCGAGGTACTCGCCGATATCGCCGGGACGGCGGATATCGACCTGCGAAGCGGGGAGGAACACCGGCACGCCGATGTCCACGAGCAGACCGCCCTTGATCTTGCGCATCGCCTTGCCTTCGACGACGTCGCCTTCCTTCTTGGTTTCCAGGATGCGCTCCCAGCCGCGGATGCGGTCGGCCTTGCGCTTGGAGAGTTTGATCGTGCCGTCTTCGTCTTCGAGTTCTTCCAACAGGACTTCGACGGTGTCGCCGTTTTCAATGTCGTCGGGATTGTCGAATTCCGACTTGTTGATGAGGCCTTCGGACTTCAGGCCGACTTCGACGACGAAGTCATCGCCAGCCTTGCCGACGATCGTGCCTTTGAGGACCGCGCCTTTTTGAAAACTCTGGATTTCCTTTTCCAGCAGGCTGTCCATGTTGCCGCCGGCGACGGTTTCACCGAGGGCGGCCCGGATCATTGCGTCGGCGTCCTGATCGACGGTTCCAATTCGAGAAATGAGGTTGTAATTGACCATGAAAAGTAAGTGTCTTTCGTGTCTTGACCGCGGCCACGCACCGCGGCTGCCAAGTGACTATGAACCCGCCGGTTCCGACACACGTCGAATACCACCGGCTGACCATGACCCCAGGATTATGGGGCGAATCGTGAAGTATAGCAGTTTTTAGCCAATAATCGATATGCAGAATCTTCAAGTCTGAGGCAACGAGAGTAATCCTCCACATTCCGGGCACCTCGGAAGTCCATTGCGGCGAGTCGCCTGAAGGTCATATCCACAGGATTGGCATGGATCCAACGCTCGATTTCGCATTTCACGCCACATCAGCCCGAATCCCACCGCTCCGCTGAAATTCAGCATCAGGCACGGCAGGAAGGTCCAGACTCCCCTGCCAGGACTCCAATGCTCAAGAACCTGGTAAATGCCCACTCCCAAGAATGGGGCGATCAGGCCCCGAAGGCCCGTCAGCGTCACATGCACCCCCATGTACTGGCTGGCGTTGTGGTCCTTGGCGAAATCATTATGCCCGAGGTTCCACGCCAAGATGCCGCCCGCGTCGGCGATGCCGGTGATGATGGCCATCACAACCAGCAGCCACGGCTGATGCGTGGTGACCGCCAGCAGCATGATGAACGCCGCTGAGACATACGACCAGGCGTGGATCGCACGGAACTGCACGACGTGGCAGCGGTTGAGCAGCCGGCTCCACAGGGGAATCGCAAGGGGCATCATGATGTCCGGCAGCGCGCTGGTGATGATGATCTGCGGCCAGTAGTTCAGGTGAAAATGTTCCTGCAGCACGATCGCCAGAGGCGCGATGAGCATGATGTTGCCCAGGCCGAAGACGAACATGGTCATCATGAACCGGCGATAGTGTGCATCGTTCTTCAGCACGCGCCAGACCGACAGCGGGTTCATTGAAGGTTGATCGGTGAGCGAGCGAGATTTCTCCGCGCGGGCCAGGCGCTTCTGTCCGCGCAAGCGCACCTTGGCATAGATCGCTGTGCCGGCCAGTCCGCCCACTGCCGCCAGCGGAAACAGCCAGTGGAAACTCTGCTCGTTCCAGTCCATGGCGAGGCCCAGCACAAACGCCACCCCGCACAGCACGACGGCCTGCACGCTGGCGAGTTTTCCTGCAATGCGGGCGCGGTCGGCGCGGGGATAGTTGTTGCGCCACACCGATGTGCGAACCAGGATGACGCCGGTCCAACTGATCCGCGCCCCGTACACCATGACGCATAGCAGCGCAAGGCCTGCAATGCTGTGCGGCGACAGCGCGATGCCCGCGACAAACAGCGCCGTGGCCACCTGAAGCCACGTGATGAACCTGATCTTGCTGCGCCCGTGCGTGAGAGAGGCCCACATGAAACTGGTGATGTTGGCCAGCGCGGGCGCGGCGCTTACCGCGGCGACTGCGAAATTGAGTTGCGCCTGCGATATCGACTCCACGCCCGCGAAACTCTTCTTCACGATTACGCTGATGACCCCGCCTTCAATCGCGCCCAGCATCATGGGCAGAAACCACCAGGCCACGAGTTCGCGGCCATAACTGGCGCGCATCATGGGCGGCAGCGTCTTGGGGTGAAACGATGCAATAGCGTTTCGAACTCCCCGAAACGGCGTTTTGGCGTAGTCAACCGGGCTCACTGCAGACTTGTAGGATTGGCGCGGTTGCGGGTTGAGGCAAGCAGGCGACATTCGCAACATCGCCGTGAGGTGTCATGAAAAACTGGGGCAAAACGAAAACCCCCGATCCATGAATCGGGGGTCGCAAGTGTTTTTCTGGATTTCACGGCTCAGCGGCTCTGGCCGCTGGTGGTCACGACCGGAAACGGATGCAGCCTGCTCGGCGTGTCGAGATACAGCGCGCGGCCCACGTCATCCCAGAACATGCGCAGGTTCTGATTCGATGCCGAGGCGAACGCCGTGTGATCGTCGGACGGCCGCTCCGACAGGCCCTTCATTTCCGGCGTCAAGTGGCCCGTGATGTGCTTGTAACTGGTGTTCTTGGTGCTGTCGCAGCCCGCCAGCAACGCGGCAAGGGCGGAAACGGCGACCAGTGCGGTGAGAGTTTTCATGTGTGATGAACCTGGGAAAACGCGGTCAATGAGAATCGGGCGT
Source organism: uncultured Phycisphaerales bacterium (assembly GCA_946886375.1). The sequence continues at coordinate 3,097 of CAMPIL010000168.1, read as the reverse complement.
CCTCAGACACAAAGATGGTACTGTCGGCAGTTTCGGTGTCAATCTGGATCAAAACTGCCGCTCTGTCCGGCGTGGAATTTGTTGCAGCAGGCTCGATCATTTCGTCGTTCAACTTTCCCTTCGCGCGTGCTACACTAGATCGTACGGCGTTTGATCCCCTCGGGTTGCTCCCTGTCGTGGGCATATTTGCTCGAGCCTAAGAAACCCCATGGGATCGCTCATTGAGAACCGCGACGAAGATCAGGCCTCCATAGAGTGGAAGATCGGGATCGATGGTCAGCGAACCCACTTTGACTTGGGGTTCGAGCAAATCCACGCGGGCGGCACCCTCCATTAGGACCGTGTCGGTGACCCGATGGGATCAAACAGCCGTGGCTGAGTTGCGTCCATATTTGCGGCGCAAGTGCTGGAATCTCTGGCGCTTGCGCCTTTTTCTTTGCGCACAAACCGGCACTTGTTTAGCCAGCCGAACTCGCCAAAAATTGCGGTTCATGGTCCTGTCCGTGGTACAGCATGAAGAGGCCCAACCAGACGAGATTGCGGCGAGTGCATCGGGCATTGATCCGGCTGTGCTGCAGAGGATTGAAACCGACGAGACGAGAAATCGCCAGGGCTGCCAACTTGCCGCTGACGACTGTGCAGCGATACATCGATCACCTGGTTGACGTGGGGGAAGTGAGGTGCGTCGAATCGCGGTGGCGGGCACTGACCTGCCTTGCGGGTCCTTCCCAGCCCAAAAGGCGGATGACATTACGCGGGTACCCCGTAACTTCCACACGCGAAGAAATCGATTTTGCAAGTAAGTAAGTCCTTCTCGCAGGCGTATTTGTGCGGATCGATCCCGAATCTTCAAGATCGATCTGGACTCTCGACGATGAAATTGTCGGCACCGCGGTCCACGGTTCCGGGGAATCTCGTCAGTGGCAACCGCTTCATCCGAGCGCAACAAGGTCCTGGGCATCACGCTGCAGGGCTACGACAAACTCGGGCCGGCAACCAAAACGGCACTACAGGGAGTGAAGGCATTGGAAGCCGGCGCGATTGCCGCATTCAAAGCGATCACGTTCCCTGTCAGTGTTTTGCATCGCACGATCACCGCGCTTTTATCGCCAATTGGTTTGCTTCGCGCAGCGATGGCGTTCCTGGCCGCACGCGGTGCGATTCGATTCTTCACCGAAGCTGCGGATGATCTAGACATCATCGACAAACTGAATCTCAAACTGGGGATCAGCACTGATTCGCTGCAGCGGTTCCGTGCTGTCGCCGAAGTGGCTGATGTGTCGCTGGATGCGCTTGGCCAATCGTTCCTCCAAATGGAGAACAGGATCAGTGAGGCCGCGCGTGGGGCTGGCGAGGGTGCGGCTGCGTTGAAGACGCTGGGATTGTCGGCGATCGAGTTACAGAGGCTTGCTCCAGAAAATCAATTCCTCGCAATCCGCGATGCGCTCGCTCGCGTCGAGAGACAAACCGATCGCGTCAATCTGACGTTGGACCTCTTTGGCCGCGGCGGCGCAGAGATGTTGAAGATATTCCGCATGAGCCGGGAGGAATTTGATCGCATTGCCAGCAGTGTGTTCATTTTCTCCCGCGAAGAGATTTCGCGCGCAGTCCAGTTCAATGACGAAATCACACTGCTCAAGGCAACATGGCGAGATTTGAGAATCATTGTCGCCGGTGAATTCTTTCCGACCATTCAAAGGGGCGTTGCGGGGCTGCGGGACTTCATCCGCAACCATTTGCCGGCACTGAAATCATTCGTGAAGGACGTTGCCTTCTACACCGAGTTGTCGATTCGGGGTGCGGTCGAGTTCATCAATTTCTGGCGGCAGTGGGATCCAAGGACGCAGGCCGCGAGTCTGCGAACCGTCTTCGACCTGGTTGTTGACATGACCGGGAGCGCCTTGGACGCTGCGGGTCAACTGGTCATTCGGGCTGTCGGGAACATCGGCGGTCGAGTACTCACTATCGCGCGCGATTTCAGCGACACGCTCGGAAGGGAAACTGCGCTTGGCATCGTCCGGGGTCTGGTCAAACTTCCGGTCTACATCTCAGAGGTGCTCAACGACGCGCTACTGCAGTTGAACAGTTTCCGTCTTCCCATCGGGCCAGGTCCAGGCATGATCGGAGGCATGCTACAAAAACTCATCGACGACCTTGCCCCAATTCAGAGTGCGATGAACACCGCGCTCAAAATGAAAATTGACGTTTGGCTTCCACCAACGAGCGATGCTGAACTTCAAGCCCGGTATGAACTGTTTGGACAAAAAGTTGGCACTCAATTCTCCGAGGGTTGGAAGAAGGCCACAGAGGACCTGCTGTCGGTGGGCAGCACCGCTTTCAGGGACATGGACGCCCATGTCGAGGCGTTCGTACAAGCGTGGGGTCACCTGGCGGCCCTCAATCCGTCAGTGGCGGAACTGCTCCGCAAGCTGCAGATGTTGCCGGCCAGCATCCGTGCAGCGGCAGAAGAAGCAAAACGCGCAGGGCAGGCGGCGAAAGACGCGGCTGGATCAGTGAACTTGTTCGGCGCAGCCTATGGCCAGTTCAACCAGCGCTCACGTGATTTCATCGACGCATTGCGCGACGTGGGCGAGGCCACGAAAGAAGCCAAACGCCTGGGCGACGAAGCCTTCACGCAAATGTCAAGTTCGTTCATGGGCACGATGGACGGCATGATCGACTCGGCAATTGCCGGCACGCTCAACATCACGAAATCGTTTCGTGACATGGCCAAAGAAATGCTGGCCATCGCTGCGAAGCTCTTTGTGCGACTGGCAGCGATGCAGCTGGTGAATTCATTCTTCCAAATACCCGGCCCTACCGGCCCAGCACTCGCGGCGATGGGGCCCGTCGCCGCGAAGGGCATTGTTCTCGATCGCGGCAACGTGAAGGCGTTCGCGGCTGGCGGCGTGGTAAACGGTCCGACGTTGTTCCCAATGCGGCACGGGTTTGGGCTCATGGGTGAAGCAGGACCTGAAGCGATCATGCCGCTTGGCCGCGATCACCGCGGGCGCTTGGGTATTCGGACGACTGATGCTGAACGCGCTGCTCCAGAGGTCAACGTGAACATCAACATCGTTGCGGCCGACACGAAGGA
>CAMPIL010000167.1 GCA_946886375.1 uncultured Phycisphaerales bacterium | reverse complement strand
GATGGCGATGCCCGCTCCCGCGATGGCTCCCACCCCGCCCACGCCACCGACTCCACCAACTCCTTCCCAAGGCATGATGCGCCAGTTGCGGCCGGGTGCAGTGGGCGGCGGCGGCGGATGGGGCGGTGAACTGCGCGGTTACGTTGTGGATGATGGACAGTCCATCACACGCATCTACCAATTGCCCTCAGGCAAGCGTGAAGCGCTGTATTCACTCATGGCCCGTTCAGACGTGCCGGTGCTGGTGTCGCAGCATCCGCAAGGTATTTCGGTGCAGGCGACCGCGTCTCAGCACGAAGTGTTCGGTGCATTCATTCATCTGATTCATCCGGAATCGCAGGCCAGCGCCGCGCACGCCGATGCGCGATTGGCTTTGGAAAGGTACGCCCAGGCGGCAGCGCGTGGTCAGGGTGCAGCCGTCGGCGTTGTGACGCGCGCCCGCCAGGCTGGGCAGGAAGCGCGAGCGGCAGCCCGTGGCAACCAGGCGCAGGCGATGCGACGATCGATGGAGGTGCAGCAGAACGCAATTCAGCAGCAGATCCGCGAGTTGAACCGCCGCGCTGAGGAATTGTCCCGCCGCGCTCGCGAATTGCAGCAGCAATCGCGCGACCTGCAATCCAAGACCGAAGACATGGATGAGGGGGATGCCAAGTCGGAATTGCTCGCTCAAATTGAAGCGCTGCAGAACCAGGCCGAGCAGTTGGATGATCAGGCCGAGTTGAAGCATGAGGAAATCGAGGGCCTCCACGATCACATCCTGATGCTGCGCGATCACCTGGAAGATACGCTCGCGATGGCTGAGCAAGAAGAAATCGAGGCAGTGGAAGCCCAGTTGGAAGCGGAATTGGAAGCCGCAGCCGCTGCGGACGAGGCTGCTGCGGAAGCCGATGAGGCAAATGCCGAAGCCGCTGAAACCGCTGATCCTGAATGATCGAAAGAGGATGACGGCGACTGCAACGAATTCAGGTGGATAGAACCAAATCGCTGTGAACCTACAAGCGTGGCCGGCGTCAGCTCACGGGCGCGCCGGCCACGTCCATGGTCGCCCGTAACACTCCATTGACTCAGCATTGGGCAGAAGAGACTGGAATGGATGGCTTACGCTTCAATCGTTGCCGAGCGCTTTCGCGGCTGCTCGTGGTTCTGACGCTGCTCGCGACAGGTTCAACGCTGCACGGCCAGGCGTCGGATTCGCCCGACGCCGCGGCCCGCGACTACTACAGCGCCAACGGACTGCTCAGCCGCGGCCTGAATGAACTTGCCGCGGCCGAGTACCGCAAGTTTCTCGAAGCCCACAGCAGTCACGAGAAGGCGGCGTTGGCGCGCTACGGACTGGGTGTCGCGCTGTTCCGATTGAAGCAGTACGAACCTGCTGTCGCAGAACTGCAGCAGTGTGCGTCCAAGCCAGCGTTTGAATTCTCCGCCGAAACGCAATTGCTGCTCGGCCAGGCCTACCTTGCGCTCCAGAAGTTCGCCGAGGCCGCGCAATCGTTTCAAACAGTGCTTGAGAAGCACGCGGATCATCCATCCGCCGATGCTGCCGCCGCACTGCTTGCTGAGGCGTTGTACCGCGATCAGAAGTTCAAGGAAGTGGGGGCGGCATGCGACATGATCGCGCGCCGATGGCCGTCCAGCGCGATGCGCGACCGTGCCGATTTCTTTCACGGCCTTGCCGCCGCGGCGGTGGAGGATTTTGACTCCGCCGCCAAAATTCTTAGTGGCCTGCGCGAGCGAAATCCAAAGAGCCCGTATGTTGAACAATCCGCGCTGCTGTTGGCGCAGTCGTTTCATCGTGCAGGCAACGTCGAGGCGGCGGAGCGAGAGTACCGCGCCCTGATCAAGCAAACCAAGAGCGATGAAGCCGCCGATGCGCTGTTCGGCCTCGCCACGCTGCTTCAGGCGCAATCGCGCAGCGATGAGGCGGCGCAATCGCTGGATCAGTTTCAGCAGCGGTTCCCGAAACACAAACTCATGCCGCTGGCCCTATTGCAACGTGGGCGGATCTGGTTTGAGGCCGAGCAGTTTGAGCGCGGACTGAAGTCATTTGAGCAGGCTGCGAAGATCGATTCGTCAGCCGATGAACCGGCGTACTGGATCGCCAAGTGCCACCTGAGGCTGGAGCAGTTCGATGTCGCGGCGGCCACGCTGGACGATGCGCTGCGCCGCTTTCCAAAGAGCCGGTTGCTGCCTGAGATGACGTACGACCGGGCCGTCGCGCTGGTGCGGGCCGGCAAGAACGACAAGGCCGCCACAGCGCTGGAGCAGTTCCGCGCAGCATTTCCCGATCATGCGCTGGCCGCTGATGCGCTGTATCTCCACGCGATGGCCGAGCACGCCCAGCGCAACTTCGCTGTGAGCCGCGAATTGTGCGCAAGGTTCCTCAAGGCGCACAAGGATCACGCGCTCGCCGCGGCAGTCACGTTTCTTGCGGCTGAGAACGAATTACTCGCCGATCGGCCCGCACAGGCGGCGGACGCCTATTCGCAGTTCATTGCGCAGTTCCCCAAGGATGCCAATGCGTCAAAGGCGCGCTACCGATTGGGAAGCGCGCTGCATCGGCTGCAACGATTTGACGAGGCCGAGGCGGCGCTTCGCGCTGTGGTCAACGGCCGCACGACGCAGCCGGAGTTTCGCCAGGGCGTGCTGCTGCTGGGCGACATTGCGTTTCAGCGCGGACAGTGGCAGCAGGCGGCGGATCAATTCTCGGATTATCTGTCGTTCGGCAGCGATTCAACATCCGCTGATGAAGCCACGCTGAAACTCGGATTGTGTCAGCAGCGGCTGAACCAGCACGATTCGGCGCTCGCGACATTTCAATCACTGCTGAAGACGTTTCCGAAGACCGCGCATCGTGCGCAGGCAATCTTTGAACAGGGTCAGATTCTTCTGAGCCGCAATGACCTGGATGCCGCGCAAGCCGCGTTCGAATCGTTGCTGAAATCGGGTGAGAAGTCACGTTTTTTCCTCTATGCCCGCAACCATCTCGCGGGGATCGCCATGACGCGTGGCGAACATGCCAAAGCAGCCGAGATCTTTGCACTAGTCGCAAAGGAATCGTCGGATGTTGATGTCGCTGCGAATGCGGCGTTTCAGCGTGGCGTGGCGCTGCTGGCGGCTCGCCGGCCCCGAGAAGCCGCCGATGCGTTCGCACGTTTTGTGGAGCAGTATCCAAAGCACGAACGCGCTAGCGAAGCCGCCATGCACCGGGCGGTGGCCACGGCACGAGCGGGCGATCACGCCGCAGCGATCAAATTGATAGATCAGTGTGAATCAATGGGCCACGCCGATGTTGACCCCGCGCTCGCTGCGTCCCTGGCGTACGAGAAGGCGTGGTGCCTGCGCGAGTTGAAGCGACCCGATGAGGCTGCAAAGGCTTACGAAGCGCTCATCGCCTCATTCGCCGATCAGCCCATCGTCTTGAACGCAATGCTCGAGCAGGCCGAGTTGCATACTGCGGCCAAGCAGCATCGCGAGGCGGCCGAGGCGCTTCAATCGCTGCGCAGCGCGCTGGCGAACCGCGCGAAGGAGGCCCCGGCCGAACTCCGCGAGCAGGCGTTGTACCGCCTCGCCGCGTGCCGGTATGAACTGGGAGAATTCGATACGTGCGCCGCGCTCTGCGGGGAGTTTATCCAGGCGCACCCAAACAGTTCGCTGCGTCCCTCGGCGCACATTTTCTGTGGTGAAGCCTTGCTCAAGTTGGATCAACCCGCAAAGGCGGCCCCACATTTCGCAGCCATCATCGAGAAGAACCCTGCCGACCCCGCAGTTGCCGCCAGCATGTTGCGTCTTGGTGAATGTCAGGCCCGCAACGGACAGTGGTCCGAAAGCGAAAGGACGTTTGAGCGATATCTCTCGCGATTTGCGGATTCTGAATTATGGTTCCAGGCGCAGTTCGGCATGGGGTGGGCGCGTGAAAACCAGGGGCATCACGACGATGCAATTGCCGCGTATCGCAAGGTAGCCGAACGACACACCGGGCCGACGGCGGCGCGGGCCCAGTTCCAGATCGGCGAATGTTTGTTCGCGACGCGGCGCTTTGACGAGGCGGTGCGCGAACTGCTCAAGGTTGACATTCTGTACGCCTATCCGGAATGGAGCGCTGCGTCACTCTATGAAGCCGGCCGCTGCTTTGAGGAACTCTCCAAGTCAACCGAGGCGCGCACGCAGTTCGAGCAGGTTCGGCAGCGGTTTCCGGAATCGCGCTGGGCGCAACTGGCGCAAGAGCGTTTGAGCGGACTGTCGGGCCGCACCGCCGCAGGCGGATGATGCGAGCCTGATCCAACGGAGGAAAGGAAGTCAAAGTGCACACAGGACTGTTCATGACGCTGGCGCAGGCGACGGATGCCGCGAACGCTTCGCAGGCGAAGATCGAATCGGTCTTCGATTTTATTGTGAAGGGCGGGCCGGTGATGATTCCCATCGGCATATGCTCGTTGTTCGCGCTTTCGATCATCATCGAGCGGCTGATCTCGCTGCGCCGTTCGCGCGTGATTCCACAGGATTTTGTCGAGGCGGTCCGCGCGGCGATGGGTGCCGCGGGCGACCGATCCGCCGCATTGGACCTCTGTCGCAGCAAGCCTGGGGCCATCGCGAATGTGTTTGCCGCCGCGATCAAGCGACTGAGCGAGCCCGAAGAACTGCGCGATCGCCACATTCAGGAGGCTGGTGAGCGTGAGGCCGTCAAGCTGCGCAAGCACCTGCGGGCGCTGTCGGTGGTGGGTTCGGTGACGCCGCTGCTGGGCCTGCTGGGGACCATCACGGGAATGATCACCGCGTTTCAGACGGTTGCCGCGTCGGGCGAAGCGCTGGGCCGCACTGAACTGCTCGCCAAGGGCATTTACGAAGCGATGATCACGACTGCTGCGGGATTGATCGTCGCCATCCCGGTGGTGGTGTGCTATCACTGGCTGAGCGCGAAGGTTGACGGTCTGGTGGTGCAGATCGACCAGACCACGCTCGATTTCATCGAGGAATACGCACCGTCGGGAAGCACGCAGCGCGAAGCCGCCGCCAACGGCCAGCCGCATGACCATCACGCGCGGGGCGTGGCGCGCACATCGGCCGTGAACGCGTAGGAACAGCCGTGCTCATCAAGCCTCAACAATCTGAGTCCTCTGCGATGATCGATCTGACGCCGGTCATCGACATGGTGTTTCTGCTCCTGATCTTTTTTCTGGTGGCGACCACGTTTCAGCAGACCGAGCGCGAAATGAAGATCGCGCTGCCCACCGCAAGCGCTGCTGGACCCATCAGCGCGGCCTTGCGCGAACTGGTCATCAACGTCAATGCCGAGGGCAACATCATCGTCAGCGGCAAACAGATGGACCGCGATTCGCTGCGCGCGATGGTGATGGAAGCCGTGCGAATCAATCCCCAGCAGAAAGTGATTGTGCGCGGCGACCGGTCCACTGCTTACGCCAACATCGTGGCTGTGCTGGATGTGTGCAAGGCCGGCGGCATTCAGGAGCCGTATCTGGAAACGGTGCTGCGCGAATAGCCAGAAGATCGCCGGAACAACCACCATGAAGCGCTCGCTCGTCATTTCCGCATGCCTGGTCATCGCGGTGTTGATTCTCGCGGCAGTCGCTGCGGTGGCGTGGCGAGCGCGAGACCGGCAGGCACGGGTGTACAGTGACGGCGACACGATCAATGTGCCGGTGAAGACCATCTCGCCGCGACAGGTGCTGTGGCAGCCGCCAATGCCGCTGCCCGGCGAGATCAATACCGAGTACGACGAGTACGAGCCGCGCATCGATGCCCGCGAACAGTCGATTCATTTCGTGCGCGGAAAGGCGGGAAGCAACGCCGACATCTGGTTTGCCCAGCGATCACCGGAAGCCGCGGGCGAGTGGAACGCGCCGCAGCCGCTCACATCGATCAACACGACGGACGATGAACTTGGCCCAGAACTCTCGCGCGATGGGCAACTGTTGTTGTTCTACAGCAATCGTTCGGGCGGATCGGGCGGCTACGACATCTGGGTGTCGAGGCGAAGCGAAAGCGGGTGGCAGGCGCCGGTGAATCTCGGCCCCGCGATCAACAGCGAACATGATGAATACAGCCCCGCGCTTTCGCCGGACGGCACGCGACTGTACTTCGCATCCAATCGCCCGCAACCCGACGACGGGCCGCAGCGCATCTCGCAATCCCCGTGGCACGCGACCGTGCGGCAGGACCGCCACCGCCGCGATTTCGATTTGTACATGGCGATTGTGGAGCACGGCGAGCCACGCGATGCGGCTGCGATCGCGCCTCTCAACACAACTTTCAATGAGGGCGCTCTCGCGTTCAGCCCTGCCGGCGATTTTCTGTATTTCTGCTCCGATCGGCCCGGCGGCAAAGGCGGCTTTGACCTCTACCGGTCGCGCTATCTGCGCGGCGAACACCAGCCGCCAGACAACCTTGGACCGGAAATCAACACATCGGCGAACGAACTTGACCCGACGCTGAGCATGGGCGGGTTTGAAATCCATTTCAGTTCCGACCGCGACGGGCCAGGAGAATCGCAGGACAAACGCAGTTACAACATCTTCTTTTCTCAAGCGCGGGAAGTGTTTGTCGAGGTGCAAGCCGGCGAACCGCTCATCGACTGGGCATCGTTCGCCAGCATGGTTCTGCCGCTGCTGCTGTGGCTGCTGGCGGCGCTGCTTGCGCTGCTGCTCCTGCTGGCGATGCTGAAGGGCGTTCGCTCCCGCCGTCTCAGCCTCATCGCGCGCTGCCTGCTGGCGTCGTTGATTGCGCACCTGATTCTGCTGTTGCTGCTGACGTTCTGGCACATCACGGTGTCGATTGCCCAGGCGTTCGAGCGCGGCGGAACGAAGGTGATGCTCACCACCAATGCGGCGGGCGACTCGCTCGCGGCCCAGGTTCGCGGTGGATTCACCGAGTCGGTTCCCATCACGCAGGCAGCGCCTGCACAACGCACTGAACAGGTGCTTCCCGCGGCGGACATGCCCGTGCCAGTTCAACTCGCTGCTGAACTCTCTGCAGCGGCGATTCCGGAGCCGTCGGCTGTGCGTGATCCCGTGCGCGATGCACCGCCGCCCGCGGCAACAGCGATAATGGACTTGCCTACGCCGGCCAATTCATCGGCGACCATCGAAGTCGCGGCTCCTGAATCGGCATCGGCTCAACCAACCGCAGAGCCGACGCGCGTGGCGGTGGATGGCATCAACATTCCCGCAGCCCGTCGTGCGGAAACTTCCATTGAAACGCGATCTGCATCCATCGATTCAATCTCAATGACCTCGCCAAGCGTCGCGGCGATGGAACAAACTGCGATGGTGCAACCGAACAGCGCACCTGATGCGCCGGTGACCATCCTGAAGACGGCGGAGGTCGATGTCATTGTGCCGCGCGACCAACTGCCGACGGTCGAGGCGGCGATCGAAACCGTCGCGCTGCCGTCGCAGACACTGACGAAAGTTGAGGAACGTTCCACGCCCGAATTGACCGCGAGCGCGGAGCAGCCGCACGTCGCCACGCGTCAGAGCGTCGAAACAGCGTCGGCCAACACCGCACAGCAGGCGAATGTAACGATCCATCCGGAGACGACTGTGGATGTCCACAGCGAGCCTTCATTCGCGCCATCCTGGGCGACAGCCCGCGAATCATCCGCGCCGTCCTCATCGTCGAGAGTACCCCAGGCGATGAGCGTCGAACGGCCGGCGGTCTCCGTGGCAGCGATTGAGATGCCCGTTTCAACGCCGATGGAGAACGCCGCTCGCCATCCACAAGGGGAAAGTGGAGATACCGAGGCGGCAGATTCAAGCAAATCACCGGCAACGG
>CAMPIL010000166.1 GCA_946886375.1 uncultured Phycisphaerales bacterium | reverse complement strand
AGCGCAGCTGATCGAAAAGTGCAGTGCGGAATGCTGGGCGATCGAGGTCAGCGGCCCGAACGGGAAAGAACGCTGCGGTACTCGCTGATCCACCGGTCGAGTTCACGAAGCCGGTCCGGCGCCAACCGATAGAAGCGGTGCCGGCCGCGGTCGCGATCTTCAACGAGCCCCGCTGAGCGCAGCGCCCGCAGATGTTCGGAAACTGTGGTGGCGCTGAGGCGGAAATTCTGCGCAATCTCGGCGGTGGCAAGATCCTTCGCGCGGAGCATGTCGAGAATCCGCCGCCTCACGGGATGCGAAACAGCGCGGAACACATCGGGGGAATTGAAGGGTCTGCCCATACAACGGATTATGACGAAAAGTCGTTTGAAGGGCAAGCCTCACCCCGGAGCGGCGTGGGGGGAGTGCCATCACTGGATATTCACCTGCCGATCACTGCATTCGTCACGTATCATGGATGTTGTTTTCGCGTCAGGCGTGATGCAGGCCCTCTTTCGTCGCGCGCCCGCCGCTTGGTTTTTTCGCATCGCAGGCATCTGACGCCGCACAATGCGAGGTCCGTTGCCGTAGCCTTCACGATCCCCGACTGCCGCCCCATTGACCGCAATTTCACTCAGCCGTCGCACCCGCCACTTGCGATTTCAATCACGCGCTATCCACTAATTCTCGCGTTCAACCCATGACCATCACCCATCCAGCCGCCAATCTCGCTTCACACGGTGCTTCGCGTCCCAACGCGATCAGCGTCACTGGCGACAATCTCACCAGCCTCCAATCGCACATTCTTCAGGAGGAGACGCGCCATCCGGATGCCACCGGCGATCTGTCATGGATTCTCTCCGCCATCAGCCTGGCGGGAAAAACCATCGCAAACAAGGTTCGACGAGCCGGCCTTGAAGACGTGCTCGGCACGCATGGCAACTCCAACGTGCATGGCGAAACGCAGCAGAAACTCGACGTCATCGCCAATGAAGTCCTCCTGCGCTGCCTGGGCAATCGGCCAAGCGTGGCTGTCGTCGCATCGGAGGAAGATGAAGATCCCACCATCATCCGCCGCGGTTCGGAAGGCGGAAAATACTGCGTGATCTTCGATCCCCTGGACGGGTCGTCAAATCTCGATGTGTGCGTCGGCGTGGGCACGATCTTCAGTGTCATCAAGAACGACCCCAACATTCCCGGTGCGATGGAAACCGTGTGCCAGCCCGGCCGCACGCAGGTCGCAGCGGGTTACATCCTCTATGGATCGTCCACCGTCTTCGTGCTCACCACGGGCAATGGCGTGGACATGTTCGTGCTCGATCAGTCCATCGGCAGTTTCCTGCTGGTGAAGCGAACCATCAGAATTCCCGAAACAGGAAAAACCTATTCGGTCAATGAAGCCAACCGCGATACGTTTCCCGACGGTTACAACAAGTATCTGGATTGGGCGCACGCCAACGGCTATTCCTCGCGCTACATCGGCTCGATGGTCGCCGATGTGCATCGCACGCTGCTCAAGGGCGGAGTGTTCCTCTATCCGCCGACAAAGAAAAACCCTGATGGCAAACTGCGCCTGATGTACGAAGCCAATCCAATGGCGATGCTGATCGAGCAGGCCGGCGGCCGTGCGCTGTCGCCACCTTTGCAGGGCAACGCGCAGCGGCGCATCCTTGATATTCAACCCACCAGCATCCACCAGCGCTGCAGCGTAGTGATGGGCAGTGCGAACGAAGTGGAGCACGTGGCGAAGTGGCTGTGAAATATCTCATAGGCGGCGCAACATGAATTCGCCTTATCTTCGTGAACAGATCGAGAACTGGGTTGGCGATTTCTGCTCATCCGACCGAATGCGCGATGTCGCTTCGCCTGTGCACGAGCACGCGCCCGCCATTCTGGTCGAGTTCCTCGTCGCGGCGTGTGCGGTGCGCGAGATTGAGCCTTCCGAGATCGAGGAGACGGATGCGAAGTCGGCGCTACTTGACCGCATCGCGAAACTGAATCTGCCGGAACAGGCCCGAGAGCACGTGCCTGACCTGTGCGCAGTCTTTCTCACCCAACTCGAAGAAGAAGGACGGCTGGGCGGAGGTCGGATGCTCGGCGCGTACGTCCGCGCGCTGAAGGAGCCATATCTGGAAGCCGCTTCAGGCAAGAAGAAACCCTTCGTCCGGCCTGGCAGCAAAATCGGACGCAACGATCCATGTCCCTGCGGCAGCGGCCGAAAGTACAAGGCGTGCTGCCTGCGCGCGTGAGCGCGGCACGTGACGCTGCATTGAAAAACACCGAACCCGCGGACCTCATCGACGCGGCTATTGGCTGACCTTATTTGCCTTTTTGGGTAAAAAGGTTCGCTCGTCGTGCGCCGCAGCGCAGTGAAGTCGCGCCGCGCGTGGTGATCGCGCCGGCTCTCTCCTCACACTCATCGCATGAACGGTTGAAACTCGCGCGGCAGCGGCGATTCAAACTGCATCGCCTTTCCCGTCACCGGATGCACAAACTCCAGTGTCGCCGCGTGCAGCGCCAGCCGCCTGGCCTTCCATTTCGGATGAACCGAAAGGTCCGGCCGGTACCGCTTGTCACCCAGCACGGGATGACCTGCCTCGGCAAAGTGGACGCGAATCTGGTTCCGTCGGCCAGTTTCCAGCCGCACCTGCAGGGCAGTAGCGCCGCGCGGCCGCGCGATCACCTGATAGTGCGTGATCGCCAGTTCACCCTGGCCGGGCTTGTCTGTGGAATATCGGTTCAGATTTTTCGCTGTGGCCATGTGACTGCGAATGGTTCCCTGGCGCTGCTCGATTTCTCCGCTGACGATGGCGATGTATTGCCGCTTCGGCTTGCGCGATGCGAACTGTTCGCGCAAGTCGGCTGCGATCTTGGCTGATTTCGCCGCCACCAGCACGCCCGAGACGCCGCGGTCCAACCGCTGAACAATGTGAACGTGCGCGGGCCGGTTCCGGCTGCGCTGCACTTCGCGCGTGATGTGCTGCTCCAAGGCGGCAACCAGCGTCTTGCCTTTGTCGGTCTTGGCGGGCACGGTGAAGACATGGGGCGACTTGTTCACCACCATCAAGTGTTCATCTTCGTAGATCGAATCGAACGCCGGATCGGGTTTGCGTTTGGCGGATTCCTTGTAACGGCGGTGCGGGTCATAGCGCACCTGCACGCGGTCACCAGTCTGCAGCGAGGTTTGCGGCCGGGTGCATGGCTGGTTGTTGACGCTCACGCAGCCTTGGTCGAACAGCCCGCGCACGGCGCCGCGCGACAGTGCCGTCAGTTCCTGCACCACGCGGTCAGCCCGGCCGACAGCGAGCGTGTCGCCCGGCGACGGCGGCCCGAAGTCGCAGGTTCGTTGGAGCGTCTTCATCGCCAACTGTATGCCGTTGAAATTGGCCGCACAGGCGTTACACTTTCGTCATGGCCAACAAAGAACAACGCAAGAGCAAAGAAAAGAAGAAGCCCGCCATGAAGTCGCTGAAGGAAAAGCGAGCCGAGAAACGCGCGAAGAAGATGGGCGCGATGTAATCGGCACGGGGGTGGTTCAGGAGCAGGCGGCAAAGCCTGGGGAGTCCTGTCCCCGGGGTCGGCGTCACAGCCGCTCAAAGCCCGGCAAGTCGCCCACCAGCGGCCGGCAATAATCCAGGAATGCCCGGCTGACGTTGTTCGTGCCCTTGATGAACTCCGGCGGCATGATGCGCGTTTTCGCGGCGACCGCGCCCAACTCCACGCAACCGAAATCGCTGACATACGGCTGACTGCCGCGCTCCGTGCATCGCTTGACAACGATTGATCCGCTTTCTCGGCCGGCGATCGCCAACTGTGCCGCGTAGCGTCCGCATCGCCTTGCCTCACGCGCATCAATCGGCGATGGGTCAGGCCAGCATCGCTGCACGTAGCCAAATGTGTCAGCCCGCACGCGCGGCGGCTTCCCGCCCGCCGGCGTCAACTTCTCCTTGAGAAAATCCGCCAGCGAATCGCCCAGCGAACCAGACCCAGACAACTGCACGTTGCCGTGCGCATCCACCTGCCCACCCTTGATCAACTGGGCGCCGATCGATTGCCCGTCCTTATCGCGGATGCCCTCGCTCACCGCGATGTGGCAGCGATTCTTCCTGGTGTAAATCGACTCGACATCGGCGACAAAGCGATCGATCTCAAACGGCACTTCCGGCAGGTAGATCAGTTGCGGGCCATCAGTGGAATGCAGCGGCTCATCCCAGTCCTGCCGCCGCGCCAGCGCCGACGCGGCGGTGAGGAATCCCGCGTTGCGCCCCATCACCACGTTGATCTTGATGCCGGGCAGGCTGATGTTGTCCAGGAAATCCGCCATGCACGCCATCGCGACAAACCGCGCCGCGGATGGATACCCCGGGCAGTGATCGTTCTCCACCAGGTCGTTATCGATGGTCTTGGGAACGTGAAAGCACCGCATGTCGTAGTGCGCGGCTTTCGCCATTTCGCTGATGATGCGGCAGGTCTCGCACGAGTCATTCCCGCCGATGTAGAAGAAATACCGCATGCTGTGCTTTTCGCACGCCTGGAGAATTCGCCGGCAATACTCCTCATCAGGCTTGTCGCGCGTGGAGCCAAGGCAGGCCGAAGGCGTGGCGGCGAGCCTGTCCAGTCGATCCTGATGGGTGTCGGTGAAGTCGTACAATTCGCCGGCGATCAATCCGTGCACGCCGTGCCGCATGCCGTAGATTTTCTTCACTATGCCCGCAGCGTGCAGACCGCCGCGCAGGCCCTCGATAACGCCGATGAGCGATTGATTGATGACGGCGGTGGGGCCGCCTGACTGGCCGATGACCGCGTTGCCCTGGATCAGGTCCATGGCGGCTCAGGATACCGCAAGGATGCCCTTGGCGGATTCGGGTTGAGTGCGGATTCGGCTCACCGAGCTCGTCACCAACTGCGCGTGCGAGGAGACGAAGCGCAACACCGGCGTTCAGTGGCTCGACCCGACCATCGTGAATGCCGCAGGCAATTCTTGCACGCGGGTGTACACGATGTTGACCAGTTCCCGGGGTTCGCCGCCCGCGCCGGTTTGATCCGGCAGCATCAGCCGAAAACGATAGTGGTTTTCATCTTCCACCGTGGTGGTGATGTGGTAGCGGACCGCTTCGCCATTGGTCTCGGTGGCCAGCCAGTCCCATTCCAGTTGGCTGGGACCACCGAGGCGGATTTCGCCTCGCGCCACCGCGCCGTGTTCGTTGATGCCCTGAAAGCGAACCGGGCCGGCGGGCCCACCCTTCGCCACAGCCGGTTCGCGCCAGATTTGCATCGAGGTGTGCGGCATCATGCCACCGGATCCGCTGAGCCATCCCTTGGCGCACAATGAACGACCGTCCGGGGCGAACTCCATCATCGTGCGGGCGCGGAAGACCTTTCCATCCGGAAGCGTGTTCTCGTGAATCCAATCCCCGCCGACCTGCCTCGCCAGCACCGTCAGAACCTGGTCTGCGTCATTGTGCTGATTGACCTGGCCGCTCGCGAATTTCTCGCGCAACTTGTCAAGCGTCCACTGGTTGCCGGCCTTGAACTTGGCGAAGATGTCATCCCACGCCGGACCTTCGCCGTACCCCATGCCCACGCAGCGGATGCGGGTCTGCTGCGAAGCAAGGGGCTCAAAGTAAATCACCGTCCATGTGCTTTGAAACAGTTCGGGATTCTTGAACCCGGCGGGCGCCTGCTCGTTCCTGATCGAGAGCATGCGCTGCGGCTGGAACGAGATGATCCGGTTGACGATGGTGTGCTCATCGTGCAGCGTACTTTGCGGGTTGTAACTCGTGCGCATTTCGCCGCCGATGCGAAGATCGATCTCGGCCTTGGCCACCGCCCACGATGCGAAGCCTTCATTGGTGGTCCAGGCGTTCCAGACATCGGCCACAGGCGCGGCAATCACCGCTTCATGTTCAAGCGTGCGCTCTGCCTGAGCCAACGGTGCGGTCAATCCAAACACAAACGCTGCAAACATCGTGCGAAGATTCATTGCTCAATCCTTCCTGAGTCGGTTGAATGTGCCGCGAAATGGTCGGAACTGAGATGCTGCAAGGTTCATCGCCACGCGCCGATGACCGCGCCCATGCCCAGCAGATAAATCAATTCGAGACTTGCATCGATGACGAACGCCAGCATCGCTTTTCCGCTGGCGAGATGATGCGTCAGCGTCACGCAGGCGACAATGACCCATGTCATCGCACCCAGCACGAGCCCGTGCGCCGCGTTCTGGACGCTGCACGCGTTTGCCAGCAGCGCGATGACCGTGGCGAGGACGAGATATGACGCGATCATCCCGCCGAAGAATTTCGCCGGCGACATGCCAGCCTTGATCGCCGCGACTTGCTCATCGGTCCAGCCCTGTGCCTTGCTCCAAGGCGTTCCAAACAGCACGCCATACCACATTCCGCCCAGCATGAACGCCCCCAGCGCAACCACAATCACCGCAAGCCAATTGATTTCACCGAAATTGATAGAGGGCATGTCGTACTCCTTGAGAGCAATTCACGGGCGCGATTCGAAATCGCGATCTCGCCGCGGCGTGGTCCAGGTTGTTCCGTCATTGAGCAGTCGATCGATGTAATCTCGCAGTTGCGTGACGGCGGTGTCGAACGGTTCCAGGCTTCGATACGCCCGCGCCTGCATTACGCCGCCTTCCATCACCGTAAGCACGAAGGAGGCGAGTTCGGCACGATCGACCTCGGCGGGAAATCGGTCGCCTGCCTCGTCCAGGCACTTCTGCACCGCATCGCGCCAACCCTGAAAGTTGTCCGCGATCAGTTTGCGCACGCTGGGGTGCGTGTGGGCCAGTTCCAGCGCGAGATTGCCGATCGGGCAGCCGAAGGTGTAGTTCGTCATGATGATGAACTGTCGATAGCCATCGAGCAGGCCGAAGATGCGTTCGATCGGATCGCTGATGCGGCTGAAGATGGGGTCGAGCAGCACCGGGTAGAGCATCTGCTTGTATTTCTCGAGCACCGCCAGCAGCAGGTCTTCCTTGGTGGGGAAGAAGTAGTACAGGCTGCCGGAGTTTGCCTCGGCTGCCTTGAGGATCTGGGCCACGCCGGTCGCGCCATATCCCTGCTGCTGGAACAGTTCCATGGCTGCGTGAATCAGGCGATCGCGGGTGTCAGGTTGCGTCTTGGCTGGCGTCATTGGTTGAACGATCAATCAACAAACTACAGCCGGATTCGCGTCTGTCAAGAGCAAATTCGCGAAAGTTGATGAATGTTCAGGCGCCAGCGACCCGATCGGATGTCGCATCGCCCCAAGTTTGATTGCCTGTCGGATGACCCGGAAATGAAGCACGCAGCGCACCATTTCGGTCCAGTTGAGCCTCGGTGATTACGTCGATCTCCTGCTTCAGTCGCAGCTCAGCATGATGCAGGCCGTTGCCTGGGCGGAGCAGTTTGTGCTGTTTCGTGTGACTTGTCTCGGCCGACCAATTGGGATGCGATGGTTGCAATGCGCAATTCAAAATTGTTCGAGTCGATTGCAATATCCAACTCGCCACTGCAAGCAGTTGAGCACCCGGTTCGGCCAACACGGGCGGCCCCGCACTGTCGTCCGGCTCGCTTATCAGGTCGGCTATCATGGCAATCCTCTCGTGAAACGCTCGTTCATCATTGGAATTCGCTCCTTTTCTTGATCCATCCCATGCCTACCGCCACCGCGCCAACGACCAAGTCGTCGCCTTCGATAGATGCCCGAAACGCCGTGCTCCTGCCGCGCGATTCCAACCAGGCCCTGGGCATCGGCCGGTTCGCGGTGGATTTCATGAGTGGGAAGATCGGCAAGCCCGGGCAAGCCGTTCTCGACCGCACGATGATGTTCCACACCGATGCGGTGCAGATTGCCGGCAAGGTGCCGTTCAACGTCGCCGAC
>CAMPIL010000165.1 GCA_946886375.1 uncultured Phycisphaerales bacterium | reverse complement strand
GATTTTAAGTCCGCTGCGTCTGCCAGTTCCGCCACGGGCCCGTGACTGATGATTCTAGAGCAGGGATCCAAACCGCAGTTGAACACAGATGGAGGCGATGCAACACGACAGCATCGCGGCGAGAGCGCACGAAGCGATTTGGACGCCGCCCGTGATTCACTGGTCCAAATCCCACTTGGCGAACAACTTTCGGTTATCCGCGGCCTGGGCCGCGCGCTCGGCTGCGCCTCGCTCATCGTTCAATTCATCGTGATGAAGCAGCGCGCCGGGGCACGGCTCCACGCGCTGTTTCGCTTCGTGCCAGACCTTCAACGAAAAATCCGGGTCCGCGCCGTACATGAAGTATCGCTCATCGAAATAATTCAATCGCTCGTAGAGCGATCGCCGCGCCAGGCCGAAGTTCGCGTAGCACAAACCGCGCACGTGGCAGACGAAGTACCACACGTCTTCCACCTGAATCTGCGCGTGCACATTCCGCCGGACCGGGCTGTCGTGAAAGAACGCCGCCTGGCCGACATCGGCGTGCGCGGGCGCTTCCAGAAACCGCGCCGCGTTGGCGACCGAATACGGCAGCAATCGGCAATCATCGTTGATCTGAATGAGGTACTCGCCGCGCGCTGCGCGAAACCCCATGTTCATCGCCTGCACCGCCCCGCCGCGCGTCGGCTGGATGATCAGCGTGACTGGCTGAGCGCGCAACAACGTCACCGTTGGCTCATCATCCGCCACCGCGACGCAGATGACCTCGTGCGGCAGTTTCACCGTGCAGGCGATCGATTCCAGGCACGCCGCGAGTGCGGCCGGCCTGCGGTACGTGGGAACGATGATGGAAACCAACGCATCAGCCATAGGCAACCAGCCGCAGCATAGCAGAGCCGTCACCCGGCCTGCCGAGGCGATCCGCCAAAGCCATAAAGTAGCCATCGCTACCGGGAGCGACGGACGCTCAGCAATTATTCTCGGGAAAATGACCTAATCAGGTATGTGGAGATTTTCATTTGGCGGAATTGTAGCCTATGCTACAATCGTTCTGTTCCGCCATGAATCTGCTTCCCACACGAAAGCCGCCGCGAACCGCCAGCACCTTCAACAAGGTGCGGGCCGATCATTCCACCGAGACTGCGCAGGACTACGTCGAAGCCGTCTCGGACATCGTGCATCGTCAGGGTGAATGCCGGGTGAAAGACCTTGCCACTCACCTGGGCGTTTCGCACGTGACAGTCAGCCGGATCATCTTTCGACTGCAGGAGCAAAACCTGGTGGAAACCGAGCCCTACCGCCCGATCCGCCTGACCGCCAAGGGTGAGCGGCTGGCGGCGCTGACGCGTCAGCGGCACGAAACGGTGCTTGCGTTTCTGCTTGCCATCGGCGTGCCGACCGCCGATGCCGAACGCGACGCCGAGGGCATCGAGCATCACGTGGGCGAGACGACGCTTCACGCCATGAAGCAGTTTCTTCAGGAGAAACGGGCATGAACGCGCTTCACCTGTCTATTTCCGTTGCAAGTTGGGCATTGCCTTGGGACGCGGATGCACCGCGCAAGGGCGCTTACACGCTCTTCAATCCCACGCCGCGCGAACTCATGCGCGAGATGTCCACCGATCGGCCGGACACGACCGAAAGTCCCTACACAGTCGACGCAGGACACGTGCAGGTTGAACTGAGTTTCTTCGACTACGTTCGCGATGGCGATGATGAAGCCTTCAGCGTCATGCCGACGAATGTAAAACTCGGCCTCACGAACACGATCGACGTGCAAGTGGTGTTCGAGCCCTACATTCACACGCGCAGTGCCGACCCGGCCTCGCCGGGAATGATCGATACCGATTCAGGCCTGGGCGACACGCAAGTGCGATTGAAAATCAATTTATGGGGCAACGATGAAGGCGATAGCGCCGCTGCCGTCATGCCGTTTGTGCAACTGCCCACCGCGGCCGACGGCATCGGTCACGGCCATCTGGAAGGCGGCGTGATAATTCCATTCGCCATCTCGCTGGATGAACACTGGGGCGTTGGCCTGATGGCCGAGTTTGATGCGATCTACAACGCAACGCGCGATGCCTATGACTTGGAGTTTCTGCACACCTTGGCGATCGGCCGCGATCTGATCGGCGATCTGGGGGCATACGTCGAATACATCGGCGTGGCCAGCACCGCGCCGGATTCGCAATA
The DNA here is from genome assembly GCA_946886375.1 of uncultured Phycisphaerales bacterium. The sequence continues at coordinate 5,754 of CAMPIL010000165.1, read as the reverse complement.
CCAGGTTCTGCTCGGCACGGGATTGACGTACGCACTCAATGCCGATTGGCGATTTGACGCCGGAGTCAATCTTGGGCTCGCCGGCGGCGCGCCGGATATCAATCCGTTTGTCGGCATGTCCGTCCGCTTCTGACCTGTTGGAGAATTCATGAAGACTGCATTCAAGAACATTTGGCCGAACGACGCACTGCTGAGAATTGTCATCATTTTGGCGTGCGTTGTGACGCTGTTCGCCGCTGGCTGCGATCGCCCATCCTCGCAGGCGGGCGGGCAACCTGCCTCGCGCACGATGGCTTCGAATGGTCCGTACACAGTCGTCACCACTACAGCGATGATCGCGGACATCGTGAAGAACGTCGCTGGCGATCGCGCAAACGTCCGCGCGTTGATGGGTCCGGGCGTTGATCCGCACCTGTATCGCGCCAGCCGAGGCGATATCGCCGCCATGCTCGAAGCGGATGTGGTCTTCTACAACGGCTTGAATCTTGAAGGCCGCATGGGCGATGCGTTCGTGAAGGTGGCCGGCTCCGGCCGCCCGGTCTTCGCCGTGACCGAACTGCTGGACGAAACCTACCTGATGGAGCCGGAAAACTTTGGCGGGCACTATGACCCACACGTGTGGATGGATCCCAACGGCTGGATCAAAGCCACCGAAGTCGTCATCGCCAAACTTTCCGAGTTCGATTCGCCCGGCACGGAAACCTACCGCTCCAACGGCGAGCGGTTCATCGCGGAACTGAAGAGACTCGATGGGTACGCCCGCACCACGCTGGCGACAATTCCCCAACAGCAGCGTGTGCTGGTCACAGCACATGACGCCTTCAACTACTTCGCGCGCGCTTATGGCCTGGAAGTGCAGGGCATCCAAGGCATCAGCACCGATTCACAGGCGGGCATGAAGCAGATCGAATCGCTGATTGAACTGCTCGTGTCGCGCCACATCGCCGCAGTGTTCACTGAATCCAGCGTGCCGCCGAAAAACGTGCAGGCCCTGGTGGAAGGCGCGCAGGCGCGCGGCCACAACGTGAAGATCGGCGGCGAACTGTTCTCCGACGCCATGGGCGCCGAGGCAACCTACGAAGGAACCTACATCGGAATGATCGATCACAACATCACCACCATCGTGCGCGCCCTCGGCGGCGAAGCGCCTGAGCGAGGCATGAACGGAAAACTAAAGGCAGCCCATGATTGAAAATTGTTTGATGCAGCGCGGCTGGTTTGGGAGCAGCGTCATGCGCTGCTGCGTGGGAGGACTGCCATGACCACTGCCTCATCCCAGACACCATCGACCGCCGTCGCACGTCAGTCGAAGGCGGAAACGCCGCTGGGCCCGGAACATTCGCCGGCCTCGCCGCTTTCCATTCACGATGCCACCGTGGCCTACAACCGACGACCGGTGCTGTGGGATATCGATTACGACGCGCCGGCGGGTTCGCTGGTGGGAATCATCGGTCCTAACGGCGCGGGAAAGAGCACGCTCATCAAGGCGGTGCTCGGGCTGGTGCCGCTGGCGTCCGGGCGCATCCAGGTGTTTGGCGAACCGGCGCGGAAGATGCGCCAGCGCATCGGCTACGTGCCGCAGCGCGAAAGCGTGGACTGGGATTTCCCCGTCAGCGCGCTGGATGTGGTGGCGATGGGCCGCTACGGCCGCATTGGATTGTTCCGCCGCGTGGGCAAGCGCGACAAGACCGCCGCGCTTGAGTGCCTTGACAAGGTCGGCATGGCGTCGTTCGCGCATCGGCAGATCAGTCAACTGTCAGGCGGCCAGCAGCAGCGCGTGTTTCTCGCCCGCGCGTTGGCGCAGGAAGCCGACCTGTATCTCATGGATGAACCCTTCGCCGGCGTTGATGCCGCGACCGAGCGCGCCATCATTGACATCTTGCGCGAACTGCGCGCTCAGGGAAAAACCTGCATGGTCGTGCATCACGATCTGCCCACGGCGCGCGAATACTTCGATCACGTGATGCTGCTGAACATGCGCATCGTCGCCGCCGGCCCCACTGCCGCCGTGTTCACCAACGAGAACCTGCACAAGACCTATGGCGGACGGCTGACGTTCCTCGATCAGGCCGCCGACGCCATGGCACGGTCCAAGGCCAGCGGAGCCGCGTAATGCTGTCGCCGGACATCACATCGTCGGCATCGGGCATCTGGACCAGTCTCTGGCACGCGCTGACGTACCAGGTTCCGCACAACACCTCCGTCGTGCTGCGCGGCACGACGGCCCTGGGACTGGCCTGCGGCGTGGTGGGAACATTCCTGCTGCTGCGCAAGCGCTCGCTCGTGGCCGATGCGCTCAGTCATGCGGCCCTGCCCGGCGTCGCGGTCGGTTTTCTACTGGCAACGTGGCTGAACGCCGTCGCCAATCTGCAACTCGAAGCGCGGTCGCTGGCGGTGCTCATTCCTGCCGCGGCGGTCTTCGGCATGCTGGGCGTGCTGTGCGTGCACCTGCTCTCAAGCGTGCGGCGCGTAAAGGAGGACGCCGCCATCGGCGCGGTGCTCAGCGTGTTCTTCGCCGTCGGCATCGTGCTGCTGGGCGTGATCCAGCGACTGCCTTTGGGCAACATCGCGGGATTGAACCAGTTCATCTTCGGACAGGCGGCGACCATGAGCGCGCACGATGCCAACCTCATCCTGGCGCTCGCCTTGGTCGTCGTCGCGCTCGCCGCAGTAGCGCATAAGGAATTGAAACTGCTGTGCTTTGACACGGCGTTCACGCGCGGCATCGGCTGGCCGTCGTTCGCGCTCGACGGTTTGCTGTTGGCGATGGTCACGACGCTGACTGTGATCGGCCTGAACGCGGTGGGCGCGCTGCTGATGGTCGCGCTGCTGATCATCCCTCCCGCCGCCGCGCGATTCTGGACGCAGCAATTGACGCTGATGATCGTGCTGGCCGCTCTCATCGGCGGATTGTCCTGCCACATCGGGACCGCGTGCTCGGCGGTGATTGACCGCCTGCCGACCGGGCCTGCGATCGTCGTGGCGTGCGGGACGCTGTTCATCGTGAGCATGCTCATCGCGCCGCAGCGAGGCCTGATCGCGGCGATCGTGCAGCGATTTGCCCTGGCCCGCACCATCGCCCGCCAGCACCTGCTGCGCGCGATGTATGAGCAGGAGGAAATCCTCGGCAGCGAAGACGGGGTGATCAGCCCGGCCGATCTGCGCGCACGACGCACGTGGACGCCGCGCGCCTTGGCGCGCATCATCCGGCGCGAATTGCGCCGCGGCGAAATCCGCCGGGCCAATGGCGGGTACGCGCTGACGCCCGCCGGCCGTGACGCCGCGGCACGCATCGTGCGCACGCACCGCATCTGGGAGCATTTTCTCGCCACCCAGGCCGACATCGCCCCCAGTCACGTCGATCGCGCCGCGGATGACATCGAACACGTGCTCAGCGATGAGTTGATCCGTGAACTGGAACAGGAACTTCGCGCCACCGGCGCGCTGCGCGCCGGCGAGTTCGTGCCACGCTCAGCCCACGCGCTGGCCGGAAAGGAGCAGGCATGAGGTTGTCATGTGGCGATGTGGTGATGCGGCGACGTGGCGATTGGAAGGAGTCCTCTCGCCTCTGCACCCGCACGTTCACCCCACTTCGCTACCAATCGCCGCAGCGCCAGATCACCAAACGACCAAATCCCTAAATCGCCACATCGCCACATCGCCACATCGCCACATCGCCACATCGCCACATCCAATGCTATGACCCTTCACTCCTTCCTCATCCAAGACCTTCCCATGCTCGCCGCCGGCCTGCTGGCCGCGCTGGCGTGCGCGATCGTGGGTTGTTTTCTGGTGCTGCGACGAATGAGTTTGATGGGCGATGCGATCAGCCACGCGGTGCTTCCAGGAATTGTCGGCGGATTCTTGCTGCACACCTGGCTGGATGAGCATGGCATCCACACCAATCTGCCGCTGCTGTTTTTCACCGGCGCTGTCCTTATTGGAGTGATCACCGCCGGCATGAGCGAACTGGTGCACCGACTGGGCCGCGTTGAGCCCGGCGCATCCATGGGCGTGGTGTTCACGGTGCTCTTCTCCATCGGCGTGATCATGTTGGAGCAAACCGGCGGCCGCACCATTCACCTTGACGCCGAGTGCGTGCTGTATGGATCGATGGAAAACGTGCTGTGGTTGAATCCCCCTGCTTCGATCAGCGAATTTTTCACAGCCGGCGCGTGGGAGTTTTTCCCGCGGCAGCTCACCACGCTGGGATTGGTTCTGCTGGCCGACATCGCGTTTGTTGTGCTGTTGTTCAAGGAACTGCGCATCAGCGCGTTTGACCCTGGCCTTGCCGCGGCACAGGGCGTTCGGCCGGGCGTGATGCACTACCTGCTCATGACTTTTGTCGCGATCACGACCGTGGCGTCGTTCGAGGCGATCGGATCGATTTTGGTGGTGGCGATGTTGATCGTGCCCGGATTGGTCGCGCACCTGGTGTCCGATCGCCTGAGGAACATGCTGTGGCTGAGCGCGGTGGTGGCGACGCTGGCGTCACTCGGCGGCTTCGGCGCGGCTGTCGCGATGGATGTCAACGCTGCGGGCATGATCGGCGTGATGCTGGGGGCGCTGCTTCTGATCGCCGCCATTTTCGCCCCGCGCTACGGCTGGCTGGCGCGGATGCGCGACGCGCGCGTGACGCCGCCGGAGCCGGTTGCGTAGACGCATTCCGTTTTCATCGCGCTGAATTGGTGTGAATCGCACTCACCCGCGCCGCTTGAAATATTGTATCTGACGCTCGTGTTGCTCGGCTTCAGCGCGCGTGGCAAACGTGCCAAGGTTTCGCCGCTTTCCGGTGCGCGGGTCTTTCTTCCGCGAATACAACCGATATCCGCCGCTGGGGAGTTTACGAATCAACTTCGCGTTCCGATCCCCTCGCCCGTCGAGGCCATTTGGGCATTGAGTTCCACAGGCGTGCCGCGCAGCGCCTGCGAAATGATGCAGTTGGTTTTGGCATCGTCGGCGAACTTGCGAAAGGTCGCCTCATCAATTCCAGGAACGTCGCCTTGCGTGTCCAGTCGAATGCGCGTGATCTTGAATCCCTCACCGACCTTGTCAAGGTGCACATCGGCACGAGTCTGAATGCGGCGCGGCTCATGACCGGCTCGTGTCAGCGCCGCGGCCAGCGCCATGGAAAAGCATCCCGCGTGCGCCGCCCCCAGCAGTTCCTCGGGGTTTGCGCCCGGCTCATCCTGCATGCGCGTGGCGAAGGAGAAGCGGCCGTCGAAGGCGCCGCTGCCAAGTTTCATGCGGCCTTCACCGCGAGGGAACCCACCTTCCCAAGTCGCATCCGCGCGTCGCACTGGCATGTCGAGTCTCCTTGTGTCTTGCCCGCCCGTTCGGTTGGGTCAGTTCGGTTGCGCGATTCTGATCGCCTGATTCACCCTCAACCATGCGGAATCGCCTCTAGTTTCGAGTTGAGTTGAAGAGTCGAAGACAGGCCTCGACGCTCGGTCTCATCGGTTGACCCCAACCATTTCAAAATTTGTACAAATTATGAAATGGTCTGAGGCTGCGATGCTGCAGTCGCGATGCGCTTGGTTCCGCTGTTCCGCGCGGGGCTCACCACCTGATTTGAATCACGACTGTTGACGTTGATCGCCACCGCTCTCGCAGCTTCGCCGTCGCCGCCAGGACAAAATTTGTACAAATTATGAAATAGTTTGCGGTCGCAAAGCCGCGGCTGGGCCGCGCTTGGTCTTCCCGTTCCGCGGGCTCACCACCCACGTGAATGACGACTATTTACCTTCACCGCAA
>CAMPIL010000164.1 GCA_946886375.1 uncultured Phycisphaerales bacterium | reverse complement strand
TCACGCTGGAGGTCGCCGCCGACGACCGCACTCGCGAGAAGGGACTGATGGGGCGCACGCAGATCGCGCCTGACCGCGGCATGCTTTTCATTTATCCTTCGGCGCGCGTGCTGAGTTTCTGGATGGCGAACTGCCTGATCGACATTGACATTCTGTACGTGGATGCGCAGGGCAAGATCGTTTCAACGCACAAGATGAAAGCCCCGCTGCCGCGCCGCGATGATGAGTCTCAAGCCGCGTACGAAGCGCGGTTGGCGCGCTATTCCAGCAAGTGGCCTGCGCAATTCGCCATCGAACTCAAGGCAGGAACGATCAACCGGCTGAAGATCGAGCCGGGACAAAAGATTGTGATGGACCTTGAGCGGCTGAAGAAACTGGCACGGTGATTTCAGCGCCTTTTCATCGCTTCAGCCGCACCGTGCCGTCCCACTCTTTCCTGACGCGGCCACGAATCTGAAGCAGCGTCAGGTCGGCCATGACCTGGCTCATCGGCAGTTGTGTGCGAGCGGCGATGTGGTCGATGAGCATGGCGTCGTTCGCCTCGACCAGTGCATCCACAATGCTCTTCTGGCCGGCCGTGAGATTGGTGTCGAAAAGCGTTGGCGCGCTTGCAGCGTCTTCATGACCTGCGGTCTCCAGTGCGCCGCGCACCAATTGACTTGCCGCATCCAATTGGTTGAGCACGTCGGCGTGATCGGTGACCAGAGCGGCCCAGCCTTCCTTGATGGCCCTGTGGCAGCCGGCCGACGCCGGCGAATCGACGCGCCCCGGCAAAGCCATGACCTCGCGGTTGTGATCCTCCGCGGCCAGCCGTGCCGTGATGAGCGCGCCGGAGCGCAGCGCGGCTTCAATCACCAGCACTCCAAGACTCAGCCCGGAAATGATGCGGTTTCGCCTGGGAAAATTGGCCGCAATCGGCGGCGTGTTCATTCTGAATTCGCTGATGACCGCGCCGGCCCCGCTGTCCACAACGCGCTTGAACAATTCGTGATGATCTTCCGGATAGCACGAGGCCAGCCCGCAGCCCTGCACGACGATGGTGCGGCCGTTGACCCGCAGCGCCCCGCGATGCGCTTCGCCATCCACCCCCGCCGCGCCACCGGACACGATCGTGAGTCCCGCCTGCGCCAGGAGGCAGGCGAAGCGGCCCGCCTGCTCGCGCCCGTAGGCGGTACACGACCGCGAGCCCACCACGGCCACTGCAAGCCGATCAGATTCGCTGAGCGTGCCGCGAATCCATAGCGCAAGCGGCGGATCGGGAATCGCAGCCAGCAGCGCGGGGTAATCGGCATCGCCATGGATGATCATGCTCGTGCCGTGCTCGATCATCGCTGAGCGTTCGCGATCCGGATCGGCCCGTTCAATCGCCGTGCGCAGATCGCGGGCGGTTTCCGGACCAATTCCTTCGATGTCATCCAACTCGCTCACGCTCGCGGCGATGATGCGCTCATCGCTGCCGAAGCGGGCCCGCAGTTTGCGCATGGTGGCGGGGCCGATGCCATCCGCCAGCAAGAGGCGCAACGTGGAGTCCGAAATGTCCTTGGGCAGGCGGGCCATTGCGTGTGGCGGGCGATTGTCCGAGAAGATTGAACCTCAATTTATCAACTTCACCGCAGCGGCGGAGAGAGCGCAGAGAAAGACTTTTGATCCGCAGACGAACGCGAATGGACACAGATGAGGAAAAGGGGTTAGGGATTTGCGGTTCGGAGGCAGGGATCGCCCTTGAAGGTTGTGGAGAGAATCGCAGCCCGCTGCGCGCCCATCGAACACCTAATCCCTAACCCCCGATTCCTGCGGCATTGGTGGATTGCTCACCTGGCTCTCAGCCGGCTCTATCCCTGTTCATTCGCGTTCATCTGCGGTTTCATCCGCCTCTGCTTCCTTTGCCTCTCGGCGATGACCATGGGTCTCGGGATTGGCTCTCATGCATGTGAACTTGGGCAAGGACGCGCTCCGTCCTCATGGATTGCCGAGTGCATGAACGCTCCACGTCCGCGAATGATCTCTTAATCATTTTCAGGCTATTTGCAAATTTTCGCCTTGACGCGACAATGCCTCCCAGCATGCTGTTTGTTTGTGGGGCTGCGAGGTGCGTACATGAAGCAAGGCGAGAAACGGGCATCGGACCTGAGAGGTAGGACCACCGGCTGTGGGTGCGCGACGCACGCATTGGGCACACAAACCTGCAACGCGATCTTCACGGCATTCTGCCTCGCGATCATCATTGCATTTCATTTCGTTGGTGTTCGCGTGATCGCCGATGAACTCGACAAGGACTACACCCAGGTTCCCGCGATCTTCACCAGCAGACCGTCAGTGTTCGGCGATCGATTGCTCGGATCACATCCGGTGGCGCAGCGCATCGCGTTCTTCGGCGATTCAACCAGTTTCGACAATATCGGTTACGGCGGGGAACATATGAACTGGCGCCGCTGGTTGTGGCACCAGCATCACGGTCACACGCCCGGCACGCAATTGAGCCGTTCATCCAACTTCGGCAGTACGCCCGGCGCGGAATGGATGCTCATGGGTTCGGTCACAGAGGTCACCGTGCCAAAAGTTCCCGACACGTGGCTTCCGCCCGGCCATCACTTCGCCGTCGGCGGCGGCTGGTCGTTTTATTACAATCAAAATGGGCCTACCGGACTGGTGCTGCGATTGAATCATCGCAACGATAACGCGGCCACGATGTCATGCCCGTGGCAACCCAACGGGTTTTATCACGTTCCCGAAGCCGTCGGCCAGGGCAATCCCGCGTTCGCCACGGGAAGCATGCAGGGCGGAGCCAGTTTGATCGACGTCACTGCCGGTGTGCGCGTGGAGGTGCTTGCGGCGGCCCATCCCAACAGCAGTCCGCGCGTGATCTGGCGGTACTTCCCGCAACTTGGATCCGGGTTCTGCGCTCCAACAATGAGCGACACCATCGTGCAGAGCGGTTTCCTGTTCGGCGGGCGGCAGTCACTGGCCCAGCCCTGGGGTGCGGTGTTTCGCACCGAAACTCCCCCCCTGCTGCCTTTGCATGACGATCAGCGGTTTTATCGCGTCGGCCTCACCGGCGGCGACACTGATCCCGCCCACGCTGCGCAAATCATCGGCGCTCGATTCATCAGCGGCAACCCCAAGGGCCTGATCACCGATTCATTCAGCACCGGCGGGTACACGGCAAACTCAGTGGTCGCCAATCACCCCTTCTGCGGGCCCGCGCTTGCCGCAGGCGGCTACAACGTCGCGTGGATCATGTATGGCCTGAATGACGGCGGGCTGGGGCATTCGGCGGCGACGTTTGAAGCCGATGTTCGCACGCTCATCCAATTCATTCGCACCTCGATGAACGATCCGGCGTTTCCTGTCGTTCTGGAATCGTGCACGTTCCGCCAGGATGAAACCGCCCAGGCCAAGCTTTATGCTGCCGCGCTCTATGCCATCGCGCAAGACACCGACAACATTCTGTTCATCAACACGCGGAAGTTGATCGAAGAGCGCTATGGCTGGGGCAGCGGCAGCGAACAGTCGTACCTTGCCGACGGCGTGCACTTCACCAATTTCGGGGCCGAAGCCGTGGCTCGCTGCTCCATCGACACCGTCATCGCGTATCTCACCTCCGCAAGCAAGCCGACGGATTTTGCACGCCAGCCTGCGGGATGGCGCGGCAAGGATGCAACGCTCTACAGCACCACGCCGCTCGCCTCCAGCGGGAACACCACAACGATTACCGTCGGATCGCGTGGAACACAGCGCGTGTTTCGCACGCTGTTGACCTTTGATGATCTGGCCGAACTGCCCAAAGGCGCTGAAATCCTTTCCGCAACGCTCTCGCTGACCGTGTCATCAGTCGCAGCCGCACCGGCCCTGTTTGAGATCAATCGCTGCACGCTCCCGCAGTGGGTGGAAGGCGCAACCGGCAGCGACGGCGCGAGTTGGAATCTCTACAGCGCCAATCCCCCGCTGCCCTGGGCCGCGCCCGGCGGCGATTACTCCACGAACGGACAGGCCGCCGGTTTCGTTCTGCCGACCACCGCCGGCGGCTTCGGCGACGGCTCGACGATGACCTTTGACGTCACAGCTCTGGCGCAAGATGCTCTCATCGAACGCAGCGGTGTGCTGGCGCTGTTGATCAAGCGCACCGATGAAACCGGCACGGATGCAATCGCCTATTTCTATTCCTCAGATCATCCCGTTCCCTCGCAACGGCCCAAGTTGCGATTGAACTACATCCCGCCGCGCTTGCTTTCCCCAACCTGCACAGGCGATTGCTCACCGGCTTGGGGCGACGCCATGGTGAACGTCAACGACCTGATTGCCGTCATCAGCGCGTGGGGTCCGTATAACGGACCGGCCGACGTGTCGCCGGCCGGCGGCGACGGCATCGTCAATGTCGCCGACCTGCTCAATGTCATCAATCACTGGGGCGCGTGCGTGGATTGACCCGCGATCCATCGCTCGCTCGCATCACTCATCCACATCATTCAGATGAGGGCGGACGCAAACGGTTTTGCGGCTCCGGCGCTGCGCTCAGGCCGTACTCATCATCGCGCTCTTCATCCGATGATTCGCGATCTTCATCGCTTGCGTCAGCCTCAGCATCCTCATCGATCACCAGCACCTGCGGCGGCGCAGCGTCATCCCCGTGCTGTTGCTCCATCGGTTCTCCAGGCGCGACGACTGCTTCGGCTTGCTCGGTCGCAGCAGCCGGCTGCTCCTCTATTTCGGCGGGCGATTCGGAATCGAGCGGCTCATCCGAAATCAGAAGCAATTCCGCGCTGGGCGATTCGCCGCCCGGTTGCGGCTTCGCTTCGATGACTTCCGTCGCCAGTTCGTTGGCTGGCTCTTGAGTTGTTGGCGGCAGCGCCTCGATGAACGATGAAGCCTCCGATTCATCAGCGTCCAACGTGGCGACACCGCCTTCGGAATCATGATCTTCGCTGAACGAAGCAGCCCGCGCTTCGCCTGGCCCGAGCATCAATCCGACGAAAACGCACATGATGCCCGCGCCGAACATCCACAGTCGATACGGTCCATTCGCAAGTCGGCTGAGCGTGGAATTGGGAGTGGTCTTTGGCGGGCGAATGTCTACCTGCACCGCCGCGTCGATCCAATGCGTCACAGGCACTGTCGCCGAGGCGGCAAGAAGCACCGGCGTGTCACCCTCGGGAACCAGGTTCAGTTGCGTGGCGGCGAGCCGGCGGATGAGCGCGGGATCGGCCCGGTCAACCTGGTCCATGAAATCGGAGTGGGCCTTCAGCCGCGCGTATGCACGGGCTTCCTCGGCTTCCAATTGCTCCAACTGCCTGCCAAGGGCATGCAAATCGTTTTGGGCAGGCAGAATGATTCCCGCAGCGCAAACCACGAGGCCTGCGGCGATGAAAAGCCAGCCCGGATCGAGTCGAAACAGCGGACGAGTCAAACGCTCCACGCAATGCATATCGGTCATACCGCCCTTGGCCGATGAAACACCGCGATTCCGCCCCTTTTGCGCAGGTCTTGCATATGGAATTGCACCGAAAATGCTGATCCCGCCCACGCCGTTTTGATGATTCGCACGCTTCATCCCGCCGATAGGCCCGATATGCGACATTCCCCAGACATCGTGGATCAGGAGAACGGCACGCAACCCGATGCGCGATCGCGGCGCAAATTTGGCCGCGTGCGGCAGGTGACGCTCACGTGCAATTTGGGCACCATCATCGACATCTGCGCCGATGGCATGCGCGTTCGATGCCGGCGAAAGCCGCGCATAAATAAGCCTGTGGTCATCAAACTCAAGCGCTTCGATTTACCCGGCACGCTCATCGCAGTGCCGGTCTGGTCCAAAAGACTGGGCCTGTTCAGCCACGAGGTGGGTCTGCGGTTTGAAACCGCCGATGCCGAAGTGGTGCAGCGGTTGACCTCGATCGCAGGCTGCGGAGGCATCCGCCGCATGCTCGCCAACTCAGCCGCCGCAGCAACGTCATCGCCAACGACACCCACAGCCGAAGCAGCCTGAGGCAGACTCCGCGCCGCAATTTGCGGCGTGAGCCGGTTGGTTGACGCTAGCCGCGAATCGTCTATACTGGAGGATCAAACGACTGCGGGGTAGAGCAGCCTGGTAGCTCGTCGGGCTCATAACCCGGAGGTCATTGGTTCAAATCCAATCCCCGCTACTGCCTATGCCAAAGGGACTTGCGACAACGCGAGTCCCTTTTGCTTTGGCCAGAAACCGCTAGGTGTACCCCAAACTGTACCCTACGAGGCCGGAACACATGGGACAAGCCGAACACGGATCGACCCCCGTTCGGAGGTTCCCAGATGGCCTGTCTCAAGAAACGCGGCACCCAGTGGTACGCCCAGTACTACCTCGGCCGCACGCAGAAAAGAATCAGTCTCCAGACCACGTCGTATGGGATCGCCAAAGAGAAACTTCGGCGACTGGAATCGGGTCTCGCCCAGGGCGATGACAACCCGCTTCCATCACGTACGCCTATCGCAGAAGTGCTCGCCGCCTACGTTCAGCACGTGCGCACGATCAAAACAGCGAAGAGCGCTCAAACGGACATCTACTACCTCCGCGAGGCCTTCGGCCCGATCTGCGACGGTTTGAAGATCACGAGCCGAATCGTGACTGAAGCCAGCCGCAAGCGATGCCTGAAAGCCAGTGAAGGCAAGAAACCAAAACCTGTGAAGCCCATCGAAGCTGCATCCTTCGAGCAGATCGCGACGGCCCAGATCGCCGACTTCATCGCAAACAAAGCTCGCAGTCGTGAGTTGGCGCCAAAGACCGCCAACCGCTATCGCGAAATCCTGCATCGCCATTTCCAATGGTCGATGGATGAGCCCCGTGTTCGAAGGCCGTCCGACCGCAATCCGGTCGCCAAAGTCGAGCGATTCAAAGAGCGGGCGCCGGAGATTCGCTTCCTCACCCTTGAGCAGATAGACGAGCAGCTACAGGCACTCGCAGCCAAGCCGCGCTTGAAAGCGATGGTCGCCGTACTGATCTACGCTGGCCTACGCAGAGAAGAACTCGTCTGGCTGACGAGCGACGACATCGACAAGCGAACTGGCCCGAACGGAATGATCCGCATTCGGGCCAAAACGATCGACGGCCAAGCATGGCAGCCAAAGACCAAGGTCAATCGAGCCGTGCCGGTCAGCCGCACGCTTCGTGCCTATCTCGACGCATACTCACCAGCCGCGTCAGTTCACGGCTGGTTCTTCCCCAACCCCGAAGGCCAATTGTGGATTCCCGACAACTTCTCGCGCGATCTGCGAGAAGCGAATACCGAGGCGAATCTGGTTTGGGGATGTCTTGACTACCGTCACACATTCGGAAGCCAGCTTGCGATGAACGGCGAGAGTCTCTTCAAGATCGCCACACTCATGGGCAACTCGCCAGAGATCTGCCGTCGGCACTATGCGGCCCTCGTGCCTGAATCACTGACAAGCTCGGTTGAATTCGTCAGGGAGTCTGCTTGAATCTGGTCAATTCTCGGCTTTCCGGTTCCCAACCCACGCTTGGAAGTATTCGCTCTTGACAGGGAAACAGGGCGTTCTGGTACAATCCCTCCTTCTTCATAGACGCAATGGAGTCTCATCGTGAAGGGTTACCCTGTCCTGCTTTTGGTCATTCAAGCGTTCATCCAAAGCGGATGCGAGCGATCCAATTCCAAAACAGATCGCGACTTCAGCCCCGGCGACGCCGTCCCAGACCCAGCCAGCTACATCAGAACTCGACCGTCTTTTGGCTGAAGCGGCCGCCAAGGGCAAGGCGGAAGACTTCAAAGGTGCGCTTGAATTGTGCCGTCGCGCTGTTGAGCTTGCTCCAGAAAATGTTCCGGCCCGCTTAGGGATGGCCGTGGCCGCGACAAGGTTGAATAACCAGCAAGTGGCTACTGCTGCACTAGGCTCTGTTTGACAGATCAAGCAGCCTCAGGCAGCGCTGGATCATGGCGAGT
>CAMPIL010000163.1 GCA_946886375.1 uncultured Phycisphaerales bacterium | reverse complement strand
CGCCTGGTCTTGCGAGGCCAGCGCATGCGCCGCCTCAACCAACCGTGCCATCGCCATCCATTGCCGCAGAACCTCCAGTGAATCTTTGCCGATCGGCTGAGCGAGAAGAACGTTAATCTGGCTGTCCCACTCCGACGCAAGCGTTGGGTCGACCTGCAGCGCGCTGCCCGCCGCTGCGGATGAGGATCGCGCATTGACAATGTTCGCGGCGGGCCACAGGGCGGCAAGTTCATCACGAATCCGCCAACGATGACGTTGATCCGCACCGTCGGGCACGACCAGATGATCGGGAAACCACGTTGCCGCATCCGACATCGACAGCAAACTGGTGAGAACCCAAAGGTCGCGAGCCGAAACTGATTCGGCTTCGAACATATCCAACATGCCTTGCTTGATGGTCGGCGAGCGGCTCTCCAGCGCGATGTTGAGCAGCCGGCCGAGCACGTTGACGCTTGGGCCGGGGCGCGACAGGTCGGTGTTGGTCGCGAGCAGTTGCGCGATGGTCCGAATGATCGCGGCATCGTGACGATCGCCGCGACCGAGATTCCGCTGCGCTGTCAGCCACAGTTCCCAGTAGTCGTACGCCTGCTCATCAACTTCCAAAGAGCCGATCAACTGCGGAAGCATCGATTCAAGCCATTGACCGGCGACGACTTCCGGCGGCGGCGATCCGGCGCCGTCGTCGGGAAGAATTGATTCCAGCAGCACGCGGGCGCGCTCCACGACCACTGGCGGAAGCGCCGCGTCGGGCGGAGCGGCAGCGACTTTTGCGAGCAGGCCCACCTGCCACACGCCGCGCCAGATCGCCAGGGGATCGCTCAGCGATGGCGGCGCGGTCAGCGCGATCAGCAAGCGATCGCTGAGCGCAGGCCGGTCGCCCGCAGCGCGCAGCACATCGAGAATTTCCCGCTCAACCTGCGCGCGGGAACTTGCATCGGCCAGTTGCCAGCCTGCGGAAACGGTTTCCATGTCGGCGGCCCACTGGCGAAACACCGCTTCGGAGGGATTCTCCTCCACGGTGAGTTTGCGGCCGAGTTCATCAATCTGCGCCGGCAGCACGCCGAACTGACCGGCCGCGGCGAGCGCATCGCCGGGCAATGCATTGCCGAGAAAAGTCGGCGGTTTTGGAAACGTCGCGATGCGCGGATTGACATCGACGTTGTCGGCGGCTGGGGAACTCGCGGCGTTCGCGGGCGATGTTGCTGACGGCGCGGTTGCGGCAGGCGCTTCGGGCTGTGCGGCAGGCGCGGCGGGCTGGCCCGACATGAACATGATCCGCACGCCGAGGATGCACGCCGCAAGCGTAAGCAGGCCGAAAATCGTGGCGAACTTGATCGTCGGCCAGGGGTCTTCGCGCTTCAGTTCAGCCGAGAGATTCACCGTCAACCGTTCGAGCAGAGCCGGCGCGAGCGAGGCAGGGCGCGAAGCCGCGGTAACGGGCGGCAGCGGATTGCCGGCGGTAATGTCCTGCACGCCGATTCTGCCGCCAGACCGAGCATAGTCGCTGAGTCCCTGCACTACGCGAACCAGTCCCTGCACACCGACGCCATGGGCGGTGGCCAGCGCGATCAATCGAGCGCGGCTCTGGGCGTTCCACCCGCCGCATCCAACCAGCACCGCCAGCACCAGTCGATCGAATGCGGTGAGATTGAACATCGGCGCGATGGCTGCGCGCCGGACGGGGTGATTGGCAAACGCAGGCATTGTCGGGGCCGCATCGGCCGCCGCCGTCGAATCGCGCCGTTGCATCGCCGATTGCTTGAGCGATTCTGCCGCCTGTCGCAGCGCGTGCCGCACCTGCTCGGCCTGTTCGCTGCGGCCTTCGGGATGTTGATACACCCGAGCCAGCCGATCGCGCAGCGCGGCTTCAATCTGCACCGGTTCGCACTGCGCGAGCGTCAACCCCAGCAGCGTCAACGCGTCGGCTGGTTCGTTCACACCCAAGAATTGTGCGAACGGATCATGCATGAGGATTCACGGACGCGACGAGTTGGGGCGATGAACGCGCACGCGCCGCCCAACCGGGCCGGTCATGAGCGCTCGACTGTTGCGGCACCGCCTGGCTTGCCGGGGCGGCGGGCAGTTGCGCATCCAAGCCCTTGAGCATGCCGCCCCACGGATCCGGGCCATACTCGGGGTTGAATTGCTTGTGTTGATCCATGACTTCCCGGGCTCGTTTTGGATCGGTCGCCGAAAGAATCTTGATCAGGTGAAACTTCGCCTCGAACCACGCATCGGACCCGTTCTCAACGCCAGCGACCAGCAGCCGCCAGCAATCCAACGCCTTGGCCTGATCGCCCAAACGCTCGGACAACACGGCAGTGGAGCGCAGGAACGAAGCGTTGCGCGGCCGGGCCGCAAGCAGTTTTTCAAACAAATACAGCGCCGCATTGCCGCGCTCCGCATCGCCTGTTCGCTCCCACGCCGTCATCGAGGCCTCAGCCACGGCGACGTGATAGCCCAGCGCGCCGGGCTGATCCACGGCGTTGTCGGTGTCCTTGAATTCGTGCAGAACGCGCCCGCCGTAGCGAATGACGATTTCCAAACCCGCCTGTTTCTGCTCGACCATGGAATCGCCACTCTTCCAGAGGTGATATCCATGCTGAAACATGGCGCGGACCGCAAGCCTGGACCAGACCGTTGCGGAATCCCTGGTCCATAATTCATCGGCGAGCGTTCCCGCGCCTGCGGAGTCGCCTTCGAGCAATCGCTCCTGTACGCGGCGGCAGGTGATTTCATCGGCGATGGCGGCGGGATCGACCTGCCCGGCCTGGCGTGCGTCTTCCAGCGCCAGGAACGCGGCGCGGGCCGCATCGGCGCGAGCCACGCCTTCAGAGAGCGAAACTTCCAGCACCTGCCGGCATCGGACGACAAAACGCTCGGCCCCGCCTGCAACGGCGGCATCAACCTGACGGGCCGAGGCGCTCAGCAGCGGAACAGCGACGGCGAGAAACCGATTGCCGTGAAACATCTTCTCGCTTCCCCGGTGTCCGCGGAACAACTGGTAAAGCATCTCCGCGGCTCGTCGCTGGGCCGAGTCATACACCTCGCTGTTGGCGGGAATTGCAAGCAACTCCTCAACCGCACTTTCGGAAACCTGCTGCGATGACACGGTGCGGCGGAGCCGGAGAGTGGGCGCGTGCGGGCTTGCGGGAAACCGCTCGATGAAGGAATCCATCAGCGCGTTCAACTGCGACTGTGTGTCCGGGTCGCTGGTCGTTTGAGCCACCTTTTCAAATGAAATGATCGCCATCCACAACGACTCGGCGGCCTCTTGACCGGAGAGAAACTGCGAGGCAAGTTCAAATGCGTTTCGCGCTTCCAGAAACTCGCCGCGGAAGTACTGGCACCAGGCGATCAGCCAGCGGCACGAAGCGGCGGGCGTGGCAAAGTTCGAGGCGTC
The DNA here is from genome assembly GCA_946886375.1 of uncultured Phycisphaerales bacterium. The sequence continues at coordinate 4,588 of CAMPIL010000163.1, read as the reverse complement.
AGGTTCATCCAGCGCCGCTTGCAGCACTTGCGCCGCCTGCTGGTAGAGCAAACCAATGGCGGGATCGAGCGTGGGCGCCTCGCCGCCGTGCGCAGCCCGCGCCTCCTGATACCTGATCGAACCGTGCACGTACTGCAACGCAAAGCCCGACTTGCCCAAGGCATCGGCGCCGTAGCGGTTGGCCAGGTCCAGCACCTGCTCCAACTCGCCACGCGAAGCCAGTTCCAGCACGGACCATCGCGCAAGTTCATCGGCCACAGCGTTGCGCTGCGAGTTTTCCAAGGCATGCACCGCCACCAGACGAAGCCACGCCAGCGGAACGGCCTTGCTGTCACTCTGAGCCTGCAGCGTTTCACGCACCTTGTGGTATTCGCCGTGCTCGAGATAGATGGCGATTTTCCACGCCGTGGCTTGCGCGCGGAGCGGGTCAAACGTGTTTTGGTGCTCCAGAAGCGTCACCCAATTGATCGCGGTGGCGGTCGATGACGTGAGCGACTTGCACAGCGCCATGCCGAGGATGGATCTCGCAATCGCCTCGGTGGAGCGCAGATCGATGGAAACATCAGCGGGTTCGGGCGAAGGAGACTCTGACGCCAGCAGTTCGCCAAACAGAGCCTCAGCGGGCCGGGCGTTGTCATCGCGCTGGTTCAGCCACGATTGGTAGTACAACGCCCATGCGGTGAGAAACGTGCACTGCGAATAGAGCACGCGCGTGCGGTCGCCGGCTTCGGAGAGCGCGGCGGCGTGCAGTGTGCTGGAGCGGGCGAGCCGGCGGTCGGACAGTTCAAGGTCCTGCTTCAGCCGTTGGCGCAGCGCGTTGAGTTGCGGAATGATTTCCGTCAGCGTCTTTCGGGCCTGTTCCACTTCATCGTTGGATGCAAACCGCAGCCGATGGTTCTCCGCGATCTTTTCCGCAGCGCGGTACGAAGCGCGCAGCAGAGCCAGGCGCAGTTCCTCGGCGCTGTTGGGCGGGGCCTTTTCCAGCAATCGCCGGCTCCGGTCTTCCAGGTCCTTGCGCTGCGCCGCATCAACGGTGGTTTCAAGCAACTCGGCGTACAACGTCGCAAGGCGAAGCACGAGATCGCCGCGATCTTCAACCTTGGCGGCCTCGATCTGCATTTCCAAATGGGCCGCCAGCAGGCGCCGCATGCCGTGCTGCTCAAGGAAGTCGGCGACGTCATCGGCACATGCATCGGGCGCCCACACCGCTGCGCACGCCCCGATGGTAAAGGCCGCCCAGACGCGCAGCCAACGGGAAAACCGTCGCGTGCCCATGCCACGATCACTTCGCCGGCACATACGTCACCTGTTGGAAACCCGCATCGTGGGCGACCTGGACCGCAGCGACGGCGAAGCCGACCGCGACGTTGTCGTACACGCGCACAAACACGCCCGTGCTCTTGGGCAGCGATTCCAGCGCGGCGGCGAGCGACGGCCGGTCGCGCAGCACGCGCTCGCCCAGTTTGTACACCGGCGCGCCATCCACCTGCCGCACCTCGATCACCTGCGTCTGAAAATCTCCCGCCGCGCTGGCGTTCGCGCTTTGAGTCTGCAGGCCCGTGCTCAATCGGCTTTCCTCATCGGCGAGCATCGATGCGACGAGAAAGTAAAACAGCAGAATGAAACTCACATCGATCATGCTCGCCAGGTTGATCGTAATGGCGCTGGCCCGTCGCTGCTTGGATGTCTTGCGAAGATGCATGGATTCAGCCGTGAACGCGCGCGGGATGCGACAGGTGCGGAAGGCGACAACAAACGATCATCGGGGAACCTCCGTCGCCACGCGAATGGTTCCCACGCCCTGCTCGCGCAGCAGAAGCACCACGCGATTGAGGTCTTCGCTTCGGGCCTCGCGATCGGCACGAATCATGAGTTTCAGCGGCATGCGCGAGCCGCCGGATGCAGCGCCGTCCAGCGCGGGCGTGTCGATCTGCTCTCGCACGCGCTGGCGGAGTTCATCCATGCTGATGGTCTTGTTCGAAACGATCACCTCTCCCGCGGCGTTCAGGTTGACGACGAGCCCAGCCTCGTCGGGTTGAACTTCCTTCTCGCCCGTTTCACGCGGCAGGTTCAGCAGCGCGTGCGTTTCGCGCTGGAAGTGAGCCGTCATCAAGACGAACATGATGAGCAGAAAGTTCACGTCCAGCAGCGAAGTGACGACCACGCCGAAATCGCCGTGCTGATGTTTTTTGCGGGTGAATCGCATGACTTCAGACGTTCTTGGGTCCGATCGCGGACGAAGCGGGCGGACGGGGCACAAACGACGGACGGGTTTCGACGACCGGCCGGGCCGTGGCCGGCGATTCCAGGTGCAGCAGCAATCGTTCGATTTCCATCGCAGATTCCGCCGCCAGCGCATCGATGCGATTGCGGAAATAGGTGAACAGCGCCATGCACGGAATTGCCACGATAAGCCCAAGCAGCGTGGTCACCAGCGCGAGACTGATGTTGCCGGCCAGCGCCTTGTGGTCCGGCGATGCGCCCGCCGACAGCGTTTCAAACGCGCCCACGATGCCCAGCACCGTTCCCAAAAGTCCCAGCAGCGGCGAGATCGATCCGATGACGCTGAGCACGTCGGTGGAGCGGTACAGGCGGGCCGACTGTTCTTCGCCGGCTTCTTCGATGGTGCTCTTGATCTCAAACGCGCCGAAGGCGGACCGCTGGTAGCGCGTCAAGCCTGCGCCCAGGATGCGCGTCATGTAGGAATCGTGCTCGGGCTTCAGGCAGTATTCCAGCGCGCCCGCGACGTCGCCGCGCGAAAGAAGCATGTCCAATGCCTCAATATCCTGCGGCGGCATCAGCGTCCTGCGGCGGATCTGGATCATGTGGAGAATGATCATGGTGAGCGCAACGACGCTCAGGCCGATGATGATCCAGCCGACCACGCCGCCGGCCTGAATGATCTTGAGGATCGATGTGGATTGTCCGCCGCCGGTCGCGGCTTGTGCGAGCATGAGTTCAAGTGCGGTCATAGGGGTTCCTTGCTATTGACTTCCACCGGGGCTTGCGGCGCGGTGGCGGGCTGACTGGAGGACGCCGGAGTGCGAAGCGAAGCGAGTGCGGGATGCCTCGGGTAGCGCGTGGCCAGTTCAGTGCGAAGCGATGAAGCGGCGGATGCATCGCCCCAAGCATCGCAGGCATCGGCGAGTTTGGCCAGCGCCACTCCGGCCAGATACGGCTGCACCGCGGCAAATCGCGCAGGAATGTAGGACAGATTCACAAGCCCCTGCTCCTGCCTGCCGACTCCTGGCTCAGCCATCAAAGACATCCCGATGAAGTAGGACGACCACGCCTGGGCCCATTCCGGAAGCGAAGGCAGTTCCCGCGCCAAGGCCAACCTGGCCGCGTTGCGGCGCATGGCGTCGGACGATCCCGCGTCAACGATTGATCGCAGGAACATCACGCCGGGGTGATCCGCCGCGAGCACGCGCTGCTCCTCATCGACTCGCATTCCGATCTGATGACGCACCGCGTGCAGGTACATCGCCGCCAAAGATGCGACGATGGTGTTGGTTCCCGATTCATACGCTGCAAGTTCTCGTTCAAGTTTGACAAGACTGGTGGTGTCGCTGAGCCAGACCGGCGGCAGTTGCGTGCACAGAAACGTGCGATCATCAAAGACCGAAGGCAGGGTGGGAAACGCCGTGCCCGAGCCTTTCACCACCGTTCGCAATCTCGCGATTTCAAGCGCGGGGATGACGGCAAGGTCCTGCGCTCCGCGCGCCAAGCGGCAGCGCAGCAAGCCTTCGGCCACGAGCAAGGCGGTGTCGTTGCTCTGGCCACGGTAGCGTTGGAACAGGCTCTCCAGCAGCGGCTCGGCCATCGCGGCGTCGTTTCGTTCCAGCCGTGTGCGGGCCCTCCAGAGTTTCGCCGCTTCATCCAGGTATGTCTGCAACTTCAAGTCGGTGCGATCGGTGCGCACATCGCGCACGCGGTCCCAGCGGATGAAATCCGGTTCGGCGTAGTTGCGATCCAGCGTGATGCCCGCATCATCCACGCGCATGATGCGGCCTTCCAGTGCGGGCAGGCCGTCGCGCTGATGCACGACATCCGCGCCGACCGACGCCGCGAGCCAGAGCGACACTGCAGCCGGCCACGCACGCAACATCACGGTCCGCTCTCCGTGGGCACGAAGCGGTACGCACCGCCGGTGAGTTTCGCGATGCTGCGCAGCAGGTCTTCGCCGTTGCGGTCGCCAAACTGGATCGTGTTGATGACCGCGCGTTTGCCGCGGCGGTTCATTTCGGCGATCTCCTCCGCGGAAATGTCCTGGAACTGGCCATCGGTGAGAAAGTAAATCACGTCCGGCCGCAGTTCCAGCGAATACACCTGCATGAATGAGGTGCGCGGCGCGGTGCCGCCGCCCGGATCGACCATGTTCAGCCACGATATGAACTGCTGCACCAGCGGCTTGCGCGCCCGCGACCAGCCCTTCTGCATCGGCGGCTGCACAAAGTCGGCCGAGAACAAGAGCACGTAAAACGATGAGTAATCCGGCAGCGCATCGATCGAACGGCTTAACTCGCGCTTGGCGATTTCCAGTTTGCGGCTGTCGCCCATGGAGCCGGAGATGACGACGATGTAGGCG
>CAMPIL010000162.1 GCA_946886375.1 uncultured Phycisphaerales bacterium | reverse complement strand
CTATACATTCAAGCGGCAGTCACTCAAAAGAGTGGTGTTTCCACATTCGGAGATCTTCACATCAAAGCCTGGTTACCGGCTCCGTGAAGCTTATCGCAGGTTCCCGCGTCCTTCATCGCCTCTCAACGCCAAGACATCCACCGTTTGCCCTTGTTGACTTGATCATGCCGACCCGACCCCGACCCTCTTTGATCTCAAATCGAAATTTGAAACCTCAGTTGGCCAGCGACGCGCCGAACATGCTCATGCCGGGGCTTTGCGAACCCCAGCAACCTGATTCCTCAACACCTAGGCGGAGTTGATTCATCAGGCAGCCGCTCAGTCGTTCAAACGATCTCGTACTCGGTTGCTTGCTGTTTGCCAATCGTCACGGAAAGAGAAAGGACGACCGGCAAACGACATTCACTATCATGACTTGTCAAAGAGCGATGCCGCTCCCTCGCCGCTCGGGTCGGCTTGCGGATGCGAGCCTTGCGAAAGCTTGGGTTTGGCTGGCGGATCGAAATCCGGTCCGCCATGAGTAGTCCAGTAGGATAGCCACTCACACCATTCTGTCAACCGCCCTTGGGGTCCAAAATCTTCATTTTTGGCAGCAGATCAGTGCTTTTCGGACCTCAATGCCGACGGCCTGAACAATTCCTTCACGCCGCAATCCCCGCGTGACTGGCGGTTCACCCCGGTTCGACGCGTTCTGCTCAAGCCGCTGGGAAACCTTCGACTTCTTCGCCTTCAGTTTCCTGCAGCAGCCACGTCGGTAATCTCTGCTGCGCGAACTTCCTGCAGCAGGTAATCACGCTCGTGATTGAGGGAATCATCACGCGGATAGCGCATCTGCGTTTGACCCTGCTCAGACAGGCTCTGCAGCAGCACCGCCGCGGCCCAGTTGCGGGTCGCATCTCCATCAGCCGCCGACAGATCTTCAACAACATCCAGCAGGAACCAGTCGGTCGCGTAGTCGATGGCCACCGCTGCCTTGCCGTCAGCGGTTTTTCCTTGCGTCTTCAGACTGCCGATGCGCTCGCCGGGCTCAACTGTAAATCGCTCGCGCCACCAGCGGCCGTCTCGGAATCTGAAGACCTCGGCTATCGCGTTGCCGAACGACGACATTCTCACCGCTCCGGCCTGGTTGGACGCCCGCGCCTGCACCATGAACAACCGCAACGGCGGCTGCGCGACGATTGGAGCCGACCATTCACTTGGCTGCGACACCAGCGTGAACTGCTCGGCCATCTGCTGCTGGTCGGGCATCAAGTCGTTCTTGCGCGCAAACAGCGGGTTGTACACTTCGATGATGAAACGGTAGCGATACGTCTTGCCCGGTTGAACCGTAATATCGTGGCCCCAGACCTGAAACTCGTCGGGAACCTGTTCTTCAACTTCGGGCGCGGGCTTTTCCACAGGTTCGGTTTGGACGGGAAGAAGTTTGGCCAATTCGGCTTCCGCCGCAGCCAATTGCGATTCGAGCGATTGCAACTTGCTGCGGAGTCTTCGGCATTCGCTTTCGCTGGGGGCCTTCTTCTCGGGTTCGGCTTTCCTGCGGCCGACGCCGCCGCCGCCGCTTGCGCCTCCCGTGCCGCCGCCGGGTGCGGGCGTTCCACCGCCGCCAGACTTCGGCGCATTGGGATTGTCCGCCGGCGATTTCGGCGCCTCGGCCGGGCAACCGGATTCAGCGAATCGTTTTCTGACGCGCTCCAGTTCCACCTTGGTGCGTTCGACTTTTTTCTTCAGTTCCACAACTGCCGGGTCGGCTGCGGGCGCATCCGGATCACTTCCCTCTGCGGCCGCGCCGGGAGGCGCCCAAGCCGAGGCCGCGCCGTTGTAGAACTCTGGCTGGATCAAACCATCGCGCCCGGTTGGATCGGCGACGACGCTCAAAATTTCGTCGCGCACGGCGGCGTCAATTCGGCCGCTCAACTTTGGGCGCACCGTGATTTGTCCGGGAATGGGTTCCAGCAGTGTTTGATTTGCCCATTGGCCGCCGACCAGTTCTTCCCGCTGAATCTTCACATCGACGAAATCGGCGCGGTTCTCATACCAGGACTGCGGCAGCGGGGCTTCGCCATTCGGACCCGCCTCACCGAACTGCCTGCGCACGGAACCCAGGTCAAAGTTCGCGGCTACGGTAACCCACGAGATGTCATACGGCGGGGCCGAGGCGAGCACTTTCTTCAGATCTGGAAACTCCGTGACGGTTTCCTCACTGAGCGTGTCAAAATACTGCTGCGATACGAGATCGGTCGCCTGGGGCACCTTGGCGATCACGAACGGCCGGTTCGCGGGTTTCTCGATCAGATTGCCCGCGGGGCTCAGCGATGGAGCCATCGCGAGAATCTTCGGCGCGGGACTGACCGACGCCGTCTTGAGTTGCTCGAATGACGCGAGCATTGGCGGGGGCTGGGGAATGTCGGGTCCCCTTTCGCTCATCTTCTGAGCGATGCTCGCCGCGCGCGTTTCCAGCAGTTTGTCAACCTGTCCGGGTCCGACTTTGCCGACGCCGGGCACTTCCACGCTGTTGGGATCGCCCATGAACTGCATCGCGGTGAAGCCGATGAGCACAAGCACAGCGACGCCCAGCACGATGTGCTCCAGATGCTGTTCCCAAAATGGAATTCCCTTGGTTTTCATGGCTCAGTCTCAATCACGAAAGATGACGGTTCAATCAATGGTGGACACGCTGGAGGCTCAATCATTCTTCAGGAGGCGCCTCGCTGGATGCTGCGGCCGCTCCCAGCGCCTGCTTGATCGAGGGCGGCATGAACTCCGCGGTCCACGCGCGCAGCCAGATGGTTTCAACGTTCATGGTCACTTGCGACACCGGGCCAGCGCCGAAAATGAAGCCGCCCTGCACCGCTTCAAACGGGTCGGCCGCCGTCAGCGCCAGCGAAGTAACGGTCATGAAATTCTGCTTGGAAATCGAGTTGATCACCTGCGGCAGCCGCGCGGTTTCGACAATCAGCGCGACCTCGACGTTGATCACATCGTACAACGGATTGCTTGCTCGACCGGTGATTGAAACGCGGTAATCGCGCGGGACCGGGTTCTTGGGATTGATCTCAACGCCTGCCGAGGCCGCTGGATTTCCCGCGCCGCCCGGCGCGCCTCGCACCGAGGGCCCAGCGCTGCCGCCAAACCCACCTCCACCGCCGCGACCGGGCGTGCCGCCGGGGTTTTGCGAAGCGCTGGCGGGCATGGGCAAACCCATGACCGTGAGGCTGATGACCTGCTTCACCGGGGCCTGCAGCACCGAGCCATCGGCCTCATTGGCTCTGTGCAGCGCACGCAATACATCTTCCACGATCCAATATTGCCACTGCCAGTTGAACAATTCACCCACGCTTGGCGGGCTGGCCTGATTCCATGCTGGCACGCCCAATTGTGCGGCCGAAAGATACAGCCCGACATGCTGCGCCGCTGCGGCATACAGCGACATGCGGGCGTTGGTCAATTTCTGCGCCAGTTGCGCCTCTTCTTCCGGCAGCAACGTCTCGGAGAGGTCCTTCTTCAAATCTTGATTGACGAACTGCTTTTTGACCAGTTCAAGTTCCGTGCGCACCGTCGCCGGGTCAGGCGGTGCGCCCGCCTTCACCTCGGACAGCAGCGTGGCGTACGCGTTGGCGAGCGATTCGTGAAAGCGCAGCGGCAGCACATCCACAAGATTCTGCGGCGGCTCGGGAAACAACTCCGCCAGCAGCACGCCGCGCCCCTTCCGGTTGTGTTCAATCGCCGCCTTCTGCACGCTCTCGGCGTCCTGAGACACGTCCTTCGCCACCTCGCCGTAACGAAGCAGCATCTGCTCGTTGATCACATCGATCATGCCCGGCAGGATTTCATACTTTTCCAACTGACTGAGTTTGGACAGATTGCTCGCGCGGCTGGCCACCTCCGTGCGCACGCCTTCGTTCATCTTGCCGGAGAAAATCGGCAGCCCCACCACCGCCGCGAGCATCAGCAGCCCAAACACGACGATGAAGACATTTGCCTTGACCCATTCCAGAACCTGATTCACGCGGCACCTCCGCTCGGCGTGCCTGTGGCGCTTGCCTCAGCGGGCGCGGCGTTGGGTTCGATGAGTTCAACTTCAAACGTGATGGGAACGAAATACACGGTTGCTCCGGGTGGATACACACTCGGGCGAGCCGGAACCGGCGCGACTTTGTTCAGGTCGCCGAGTTCCTGCGATTCCTGTGGATTCAACGATCCATATGGATTTGTGCCGCCGCGAGGCATACTCGGCTGGGAACGGCCACCCATAGGTGACGGAGCGGGCGATCCGGACTCTCCGGCACCGCTCAGACCCGTGCCTCCGCTGCCCGGCGCCTCGATCTTTGGCCCACCGGTTCTGCGTCGCACCCCACCAACTCCTCCCGTGCCGCCCATGGGAGAATCCGATGAAGGCTGACGGGCAGCGGGTTGCGGCGCACGTTGACCGCCAGTCGGCATATTGCCTGCGGTCCGAGTGATCTCATGACCACTGGCATCGCGCTCGACCAGAAGATTGGGGTTGGTGCTGATGCTCGAGGCGATGATTCGGTACGGCACGGCGGCTCGCTCGCCCGATGGCTCAGCGTTTTCGCGCAGCCACTTGGCGACGGTGTCGTTGAGAAACTCGATGGGCCGGTCGTGACTCAACTGCACATCCAGCGTCACCTGAATGCGGCGGGACTTCTGGCCTTCAGCGGGGGGAATGTAGTCGCCGCGCAGGCCTTCAAGTTGCACAAGTTGCCGCGCTTTGGGTTCGATTCCCAGGATCAGTTCCGGCTTGTCGCCGAGCAACTCCGGCTGCGGGTGAGTGGAGGCCAGTGCGGCCGCGCTGTCGTTGAGCAGGTGCGGCCAGATGATTCGGCCATCAAACAAGTCCAGCATGTTCTTGGCCATTGCGCCCACATCGCTGGTGGCCTTGACGGATTCAAACTGCGACTTCAACTGTCCGCCGCGCGTGAGCACGTTGTTGACTTCCGGCGGGAGCACCGGCCGCATTGCGGCACGATCGACGACGGGACGGTAGAACGACATGCCTGCGCCGATAATGGCGATCGCCGCCGCCGCCGCAAACCACTTGATCTTCGAATGCCACATCGATTCGCGCAGCGCCTTCACCGGCACCAGGTTTGCGTCGATCGGCGCCAAGCCGATGCCCTGCAGCGCCAGGCCGTACGCGCTGGCCATGTTGACCGCGTTTTCGGCGAACGATGCCGCTTCGCGCCCGGTCACGCCGATGCGCTTGTATTCATCGAGGCGGATGATCTCGAATTTGCTGGAAGAATCGGCTCCCAGCTGCTGACTGAGGAATTTTCGCAGCCCGGGAATCTTGAACGTCGAACCGATGCCGATCATCGTGCCCAGTTCACTGTCGCGGTGCAGCGACTGGTAATAACTGATCGACCGCTGCAGGTCCTGCAGCAAGTCGCTGAACACCGGACGCATCGCCTGCATGATCTGCTTGGCGTACTTGCTGTCGGAGGCTTCGAGTTTCAGTTTCTCGGCCTTGGAGTAACTGAGTTTGAACGCGCTGGCAATCGCCTCGGTGAAGTGCGTGCCGCCCAGGGGGAACGTGCGGATCCAGCAGCGGCCGGCTTCAGCGACGATGACATCCGTCGCCTGAGTGCCAATGTCAATCAGCACCACGGGCTGCTTCTTCTGTTTGCCCAATCCCAAGTCGTAGGACAGCGCATTGAACACCGCGACGGGGCTCAGCGTCATCGACTCTGGCGTCAATCCCAGTTCCGAATACAAACCCAACCGCTGCTGCACGCGCTCGCGCGTGATGGCGAAGATGCCCACTTCGATCTCAGGCGTGTCCTCGGAGGTGAAGGTCTGGTAATCCCATTCCACTTCGTCGATCGGAAACGGGATCTGCTGCACCGCTTCGAACTTCACAATGTCAGGGACCTTCTTGGGCTCGACAGGCGGGAGTTTGGCGAAGCGCGCGAACGCGGCATGGCCCGGCACGCTCATGACCAGGTGCTCGCCTTCCAGCGACTTCTGGCTGATGAATTGCCCCAGGCCCAGCCGGACCATTTCATCCTGGTCCAGGTCGGGCGTGGTGAGCACCTTCTTATGGGGAATCACCGCGAAATCAGAGACCTTCACGTCGTCGCCATCGCGTTCCAACCTGATGGCTTTGATGGCATAGGCGCCGATTTCTATGCCCCACGCCGCTTTTCGTGATGCCATATCCAAACTCCAAGTGTGAACGCCGCCGGGCGACCGTTCAGCATGTCTCATCATCGTGCGGCCTGCGCCGTGCAGGGCCGCGGAGGCTTCCTACCAACAGATAACGGCGATCATACACAATCATGAGCGGCCGTTGGCGCAAGGCCCGGTCAACTTCCTTTGAATACGCAATGCGCCAATGGCCAGTTGCAGGCGGTCAGACGCTCATCCATCGCCTGTAGGGATATCATTCGCCTTTGCCCGCGATGGCCTGCTCCAGTCGGACCTGTTTCGCAGCCGCAAACGCAGCAATCGTGGTAATGTACAGCAGCCGCCCGGGCGCATTGATGAGCATGATGACAGGACTGAAATGACCGAGACGACCGATTCACATTCCAACGTTCAGCCGCAGGATCGCACAACACCAGATTCTCCCCGCGCGCGTTCCAGCGTTGACCCTCGCGTTGACATGGACGCCAAACTCGCCGCCGAAATCGAAGACGCTTTGGGCGACATGAGCCTGGAAGACATGCTCGATCTCGCCGACCAGCCCAAGCAGGCCAAGGGCGCTGATCGCCAGCGCAAGACCGGCACCGTCATGTCGATTCACGGCACAGACGTGTTCATCGAGTTCGGCCCGAAGTCCCAAGGCGTGTGTCCCCTGGCCATGTTTGAGGCCGCGCCCGCGCTGGGCGCACGCATGGAATTCATCGTCGAGCGCTTTGACAAGGAAGACGGCCTGCTCATCCTCTCGCGCCAAGGCACGGTGCGCAAGGCCGAGTGGGAGTCGCTGGAAGTCGGCCAGGTCGTGGAAGCCCGCTGCACGGGCGTGAACAAGGGCGGCCTTGAAATGGAAGTCGCCAACCATCGCGCGTTCATGCCCGCTGGTCAGGTCGATCTCCGCCACATCGCCGAGTTGAACGTTTTCGTCGGCGAGAAGATGCCCTGCGAAGTCATGGAAGTCGATCGGCAACGCGGCCGGATCATCCTCAGCCGCCGCCAGCATTTGGAGTCCGAGCGCACGCACCTGCGCGCCCAGTTGCTTGGCACGCTGGAAGTCGGCCAGACGCTGCCAGCGGTCATCGTATCGATCCGCCCGTTTGGCGCGTTCGCTGACCTTGGAGGCATGGACGGCCTGATTCACATTTCCGACCTGAGTTACGAGCGCGTCAAGACTCCATCAGACGTGGTGAAGGAAGGACAGCAAGTCACGGTCAAGGTGCTGAAGATCGATCGATCGGTCGATCCGCCGAAACTTTCGCTGGGTCTGAAGCAGACGATGGAAGATCCCGCCAAGGCAACGCTCGCTGCGATCAAGCCCGGCGAGACGGTCTCCGGCCGCGTCACCAAAATCATGCCCTTCGGCGCATTCGTTGAACTTGGCCCGGGCGTCGAGGGCCTGATCCACATTTCCGAACTCGCACACGAGCGAGTTCACACTGTGGGCAAAGTGCTCCGGCAGGATGAAATCGTCACCGTCAAAGTGTTGAACATCGACCCTTCCAGCAAGCGCATTTCGCTTTCGCTCAAGGCCATGAAGTCCAGGGAGGACCATGAGGCCGAGATCGAACGCAAGGACGACGCCAAGATGCGCAAACTGCGTGCGCAATTGAGCAAGAAATTCGGGCCGTTGAATCTCAAGGGCGGAATTGGCTGAAAGACGAACGGTCTTCATCGCATTCGCAACCTTGAAACCGCATGTGGTGACGTCAGTACAAACACTGACCTCAGGAGAAACCACATGCGAAGCCTCAAACCATTCACGCTGCTTGCTTGCGCCTGTGCAGCGGGCGTAAGTTTTATTGCCAGCGCGGTTCAGGACGCGCCCACCACAGGAGTGGCCCGACTGAAAGTCGAAGCCGC
>CAMPIL010000161.1 GCA_946886375.1 uncultured Phycisphaerales bacterium | reverse complement strand
CCCACCCGAACGGTGGTGGCATCTATGTGAGAGGAAGCACGACGATGGCTCCCATCGCGACAATCGTGAACTGCACGATTGTGAAGAATAACGGCCTCAAGAATGGCGGAGGGGTTCAGATCGATGGCGGCATTCAGAGTTCAATCACCAGCACCTTGCAGAATTGCATTGTCTGGGACAATGGAATCGCCGCTGGCCAGCAACTCTCTGTGATGTCCGCCGACGATAAGGGATTATCACAGACAGGCCTTCTCAAGGTGCGGTACAGCAATGTCAAAGATCGCTTTGACATTCTCGCTGTGGACGGGACGGTCGATTGGGCCGACGCAGGACAACCCGACACGAACATTGGCGAGAATGTGACGGCTCACAACCCCAACTTCATCAGCGCCAGCAACTTCCGCCTGAACTGCGGCTCGGCGTGCATCAACGCCGGCAACCCCATTGCCACGATCATTCCCGCCGATGACTTTGATCTCAACGCCAACAGTTACACCTCGACCGAGCGCACGCCCGATCTGGATGTGCTGCCGCGCGTGATCGGGTTCGACGGCGGCTACAGGGTTGACATGGGCGCGTACGAGACTCAGCCGCAGACCTCATGCACCCTCGCCGATATTGTGCCTCTGCCCTGCCGCGATCAACAGTTGGGGACCGTGTCCCGCCGCCCCGGCGCCCTGTTCTGCGGACATTGCGGGTCCCGGCAACACGCCGCCAGACAGCACGGTCAACGTCAATGACCCGATCACGACCATCAACACCTGGGGCGCGTGCCCGGGATTCACTTCGGATGAGGCAAGCATGCCGACCTCGGTTCAGGACTGCATGGACATGGCCAGCCTGGAATACGAAACCTACAGCGAAGGCTGGCACGACGCTGTGGACAAGTGCGTGCTGGGCTTGTGCGAAGCGCAGATCATCGATTGCGATTGACCTCTTCGATTTGTCGCACGTACCGTCCGCGCGCGTTGCGCGGACGGTTTTCTTTCAATACTCCGGCTTGAGGCTACCCCGCCTTGCGCACGAGCGATCGCCGCTGGGCCACGCTGACCACCGCGAATTCGCAGTCCTCGATGACGCGGACGATCTCGGCGAGGCTGGTCAGAGAGCCATCAAAATCGATCGCGGCCATGGACTCGACAGGGACGATGTGAACCCGATGAATGCCTGGCAGCACGCGCAGTAGCGGCTCCAATGACAGCCACGAATGTCCCATTGCCGGGTCGCGCATGTGAATAATGGCGGTATATCGCGAATGCATGCAACTCCTGTCCGGGCTTGCCGGCGCGGCGACGCGCAGCAGGTATTCCCAACAGTTCCGACGCCCGTCAACAGGCGGCGATGGCCTGACCCATACTCGAAATGTGCCACGGTTTTGGCCTGGGGCCAGACGCAAATCCCAAAATACCCGCGCTTCGGGCCAACGGCGTGAGAACGCCGCGCTATTTGCGGTAGTCACTGCGGCCGCATACGCGTCCGGCGATGCTCAAGACTCGACGCGATTTTCCAGATATACTCCCCCGCTCGATTTGCCCCGTTGCCCAGGTGGCGAAATTGGCAGACGCGCCAGCTTGAGGTGCTGGTGGGAGTAAAATCCCTTGCAGGTTCGAGTCCTGTCCTGGGCACTTGTCTTCGAATCCTTCGCGATGCGGACGGTGCGGCCGCACGCCCTCCGCTACCCTCCCGCATGGCTGGCCAGACCACCAAAAAGCGGCGGGCCGGGGCCGGGCGCAAGCCCGTTGAGATTCCCGAGGATCAGGATCACGTCGAACTCGTGATCGATGGCAAACCCCTCAAGCTCACAAATCTGCGCAAGGTTTTCTGGCCCGAACTTGGCCTGAACAAGGGCGATCTGCTGCGGTACTACCGCGATGTGGCGCACGTGCTCTTGCCGCATCTTCGAGACCGCGCAATGGTGATGAAGCGCTATCCGGACGGCGCGGCGGGAAAATTCTTCTTCATGAAGCGCGTGCCCCCGCGTCGCCCCGACTGGCTGGAAACCTGCGCGATTCCACATGCCGAGGACGACACCATCATGGCGCCGGTGGTGAATGACCTCGCGTCGCTGTTGTGGGTGGTGAATCTCGGCTGCATCGATCTCAACCCGTGGTACGGCAAGTGCGATGATCCGCGCGAGCCCGACTCCATGAATTTTGATCTTGATCCGGTCAAGGGAAACAAGCCCGTTCCGTTCGCGAAAGTTCTGGACGCCGCACTCGCGGTGCGAGACGGGCTCCAAGCCATTGGAATCCAGGGGTACGCCAAGACGACGGGCTCGCGCGGAATTCACGTTTCCGTGCCGATCAGGCGTGGTCCGGATCAGGAGGAAGTCTGGCGAGTCGCCAAGGGTTTCGCACTGGTGCTGGGGCGACAGCATCCGAAACTGCTCACGACGGTGTACGCCGTCGCCAAGCGCCCGCCGGGCACGGTGCTGGTGGACTACAACCAGAACGCCTGGGGCCGCACGCTGGCATCGGCGTATTCTGTGCGGCCGACGCCGCGGGCCACGGTGTCCGCGCCGGTGAAATGGAGCGAGATCGAGCGCGGCATCCGCATGGAGGACTTCCGCATTGACACGATGCCCCGACGTATCGCGCGCGTTGGTGATCTTTTGTCGCCGATGCTGAATGAAAAGAAACGCGTCGACCTGAGCGCGCTGCTGAAATAGCCCGTCAATCCCTGCGCAAAACCAGGTCCGCGCGCCGGGCGCATCCGCATTGCCGCAGTGATTGCCGGGCAACGTCTGCCCATTCGCCGTCCGGATCAAGGTTCAGATAGATCGACCACTGCCGTGCCGCCGCGGTCATGCGGGACAACTGTTCGTAGCACCGGGCCAGATTGAAACGGGCGTCGGCGAATGTTGGATCGATTCGAAGCGCGCACTCCAGCCACCGCGCCGCGCCGGCCCAATCACACTGCTCTTCAAGCACATCGGCAAGGTTGTAGCAGGCGCGCGAAAGACCCGGATCATCCTCGATCGCCAACCTGAATTGATGCTGCGCTTCGTTCAATCGCCCCAACGATCGCAGGACGTTGCCAAGGTTGAAGTGCGCTTCAGCGAATTCTGGAAGAATCCGCAGCGCCATCCGATACGCCTCGGCGGCTTCGGAACGTCGATTCCGCACTTCAAGGTTGTGGCCGCGCTCGAACCAGAAATTAGCCGAACGACCCGCAATGCCCTGCGCCGAGAGACCAAAGGCAAGCACGCGCGGCAGGCGCTCGCGCTGCGTCACCTCGGAATCGTGCGGCCATCCATCATGCATCTCATGCATCGGGATGGCGGCATTATACGATTCCCCGAAACACCGGCGCGCGCAACTTGCCGTCTTCGGTGCGCTCAAAATAGCGCACCACGCACCGCATGTTTGTCGTCTTCCACTGCGCGTGCGCCGGCCCGCCGGGTGGTGGATCGCGTCGTTGCGGTAGTTCGGTCAACTGCTTGTAGAGTTCGCGCCGACTCGATTCCGAGAATCCGCTGCCCACTTTCCCGCGATAGGCCAACCGGCCGTGGACTTGCTCGCCCAGCAACAGCGCGCTGATGCGGCCGCGCTTGTCATCGGGCATTAAACCGATGATCTGGAACTGGCCGGTCAGCGCGGGCTTGATCTTCAGCCAGTCCGAGGTTCGGCGTCCCGGCTGATAGCGGCTGTCGATGCGCTTGGCGATGACGCCTTCAAGACCAAGCCGGACGGCTTCATTGAACATCGCCTTGCCGTGCCGGATCACGTGCGGCGATTCAATCACGCGCTGACTGTTCAGCCCCATCACCAGATCGCGCACGCAGCGCTTCCGCTGGAGCAGCGATTTGTGCATCATGTTTCGGCCTTCGGCGTACAGCACGTCGAAGGCGACAAACACCACCGGCTCGCTGCGGCTGAGCGCGCCAATTCTCGAAGGATTCTCCAGCAGGTCGCGCTTGAGCAGTCGTGAAAACGAGGGCACACCGCGCACCAGCGAAATCACTTCACCGTCAAGCACGGTGCCCGGGGGCAGGCGCTTGAGGTCCTGCAGTTCCGGATAGCGCGCAGTGCCGTCGCGCCCCTTGCGGTTGATCAGCCTGAATTGCCGGTGCACACGACACGCCAGGTAGCGCACGCCGTCCCACTTGAACTCAAAGAGATGATCGACCGACTCAAACGGCGCGGCCCGAGACTCGGCCATCATCGGGCGAAGTGCGGCCAGGTCCGCATCGGACCACTCGGGCGCGGCGGCTTTGCGATGCGCAACCATGCCGCGTCACGCCTTTTTTCGCCGGCGAGTTCGCGCTGCAGGCGCGATGCTCCGGGCGGGCGGCTTCTTGCGCCGCGCGGGCTTGCCTTCGATCTGCCCGACGCTTGCCTTGAGAGCCTCCATGAAATTGAAGGGCGCGGCTTCTTCCTGTTCAGCGACGAGAGGCGCTTCTTCGCCTGCGATCTTCGCCTGGATGAGCGATTGCAGCGCCTCTTCGTACCGATCGCGGAATCGGCTGGTATCCAGCGGCGCGGTGATGCTGTCGATCAGCGCCTGCGCGAGTTTGACCTGGTTTGTATCCACATCCGCAGCGGGAATGTCGTCGAAGTACTCTTCCGCATTGCGGATCTCGTTCGCAGCGCGGAGAGTCGTCAGGCGAAACCCCTTGCCTTCCAACTCCAGCGCCACGATGTGCTCGGCCCCGTGCATCACGCTGCGGCCGACGCCGATTCGCCCGGTCCGGCGCATCGCCTCGTGAATGACCTGAAACGGCTGCTGCGCCGCCTTGCCGTCCGGACCAAGGTAGTACGGCCGGTCGCGGTAAATCGGCTCAAGTTCGTCCTTTTCGATGAACTGATCCATGTCAATGGTCTTGGACGTGGCGGCCTCGAGGCGCTTGAGTTCCTCCGGCTCGATGACGACATATCGTCCCTCTTCGAACTCGTATCCCTTGACGATGTCCGAGCGCGGCACTTCGCCATGAACCGGGCAGACCATGCGCTGCTTGAGGCGTTGGCCGCAATCGCGGTGCAGCATGTGAAAGCGGATCCTGGTGGAAGTGTCGGTGGCGGAGTACAGCCGCACGCCGAAACTCACCAGCGAGAGTTTGAGATGGCCTTTCCACATCGGACGCGGAGGCATGAGGCATCTCCATGGCCGTGGAACAACAACGGCGCACCGACAGCCCGGGGGGCTGTCCATGAATTGTGAACGCATCCAATGCGCCTTCCCAGAGCGCCGCGTTGCGCAGCGGCTCGTCGGGTTCCTCAGGTTCGGACCTCCCACCAAGGCTGCCCGAACCCGTGTTGCCAACCATCAGCAACCATCGCAAGCCTAGACCGCCGCAGCCAGCGCATGCGATAGTAATGCCAACGCATTGTCAGCAGAACGCAGCACGTCGGCGGCGTTGGCCATTGCACGAACGACCGCCAAACTACGGGCAGGAACCCCACGCGTTGACGATCACGAGCAGATCGTTCACATCCACCATTCCGTCGTCGTCGATGTCGGCCGCGCAACCGGCGCATGGACCCCATGCGTTGATGACCGCGAGCATGTCGCTGACATCAACTTCGCTGTCGCCAGTGACGTCCGAGGTGCACAAGTTGATGCAGTTCAGGCGATCGAGTTTCACGCCGTCGATGCCTGCTTCCACGACTGATCCCGATCCGAGGTCCTGCGCGATGAATCGCAGGCGGAATTGCGATGTGGGCACGAAGCCGGCGACGGTGCCGAGGTTGAACGACTTGGTGACCCACGTGTTCTGCTGCACGGGATTGGCCGAGTTGCTGAACGGACCGACGGTCTCGAGGTTCAACCACGACGACCCGCCGTTGACGGAGAACTCGACGATGAACGTATCGTCCTGCACCGAATCAGGAATCAGGTTGGTGAACCACCGTGAATACGTCAGGATGACTGGCGTCTGGGATGCGTCCATGATCGGCGAAGTGAGCGTCGTCGTACCGCCATCCACATCGCTGTTGCAGTCGTTGGCGGGCGGATTGTTGGTGTTCTGCGTCAGGTAGCACATGCCTGATCCATCACCGTCCACGGTGGGATTGCCGCGGTTGCAGTTGGTGATGGGCGTACCGCGCTCCCACGCACCTCCGGTCAGACCGCCGCTGTTGGCGACGGCCCAGCCAACGCCGGACTGGAAATTCTCTGCGTGGGTCTGCGTGGCGCTGACTGCGCTGGCGGCAGTGAAGAACCCCGCAGGCGCGTTCACCGGCGAAGTAACTGCAATGTTGTTGGTGGCCTGCGCGCTGACGTAGTACTTCATTTCCGCTCCGCAGTTCGCGGCGGGAAACACAGCGTCATACACGTTAGGCGAAATCTGATTCATAGTCGCCTGCACGAAACCGCCGCCAGTGTTCACGAACAGTTTGGCCGTGCCGGGTTGGGGCGAGCCGGTCAGAGGATTGACGTTCACGCGCATCGCCGTGCCACCCGCGGGGTTCACAAAACTCGGCCGGCCGTTGGGATAACTGAACGCCAGCAGCGGCAGCGCGGGACCGGGCATGTTGTGCGCGGCGAATCCGCCGTTGATCTCGTTGTAGTGCGGCGTTCCGTTGTTGATGTCCGCATCGTCATCGTCCAGCGTCAGGAAATCGACCGTGATGCTGGGCGTGATGGACGAGCCGGTGTGCACAAGCATCGAGTTGATCGCAATGCTGCTGAGAATCTCGCGGTACGTCGCAGGATTTGTCGCCAGCAGATTGTTGCGCACACTCCACACACAGCCGGAAAAGAGCCGGCCGCAGTCGTGAATCTCGCTGCCGCAACTCGAGCAGCCCGAGGTCTGGTATTGACAGGTGTTCGCGGCGGTGCGCAGGCACACACCGCAGTTTTGAAAGCCGTCGCCCAGGCAAGGATCGTCCGCGATGAGCACCGCCATCACGTCGCCCATGCCTTCGCCATATGCTCCCTGTCCGCTGCCGGCCGCCTGCACGAGACGATGGCCGAATTCATGATGCACGACCGTGGAATTGGCGGTGTTGGTGCATCCACCGCCTGCAACATAGAAGTTCAGCGTGTTGTTGAGCGAACTGTAGAAGGCGTTGCAGGTGAGATTAATGTTGACATTGACCGTGAAATTCGTCTCGGTCGAAACTGATGGAAAACTGGGGTTGTATTCCAGCGCGTGATCCCGCACGACGTTTGACTGAATGTAGGCGTTGACCTCAGCGCGTTTGTACTGACCGCTGTTGCCGGCGACATCGGGATCGTTGTAGAGGAAATTGGCCGGTCCGGGCGGTGACACCGTCTTGGACATTGTGGAATTGCCCCCGCCCGGCGATGACGTGTTCACGATCTGAAAATACTGGCCGCGCACCGCTGAATCCACTTGCACGTTGGACAAGCCGGCGTTGGGAATAATAAAATTGCCGTTCACGTCGGCGAACACGGCGGTGGCGCCGATGGCCACACGCGCGTACGGCATGGGCATGATGATCGTGTCGGGCGTGCACGCGTCGGCCGCGTTGCCTGGCGTGGCCCGCCCGCTTACGTTGCCGACGATGTTGATGTCGTGCAGCAGCGGCTCGCGATGCAGGATGTCGCCGGTGGCGGCATCGGCGACGATCATCTCCGCGTTGTAGATGCCGCGCGCAGGATCAGATGTCTCCGTCACAAACTTCTGCGCAAGCACGGGCGCGGCCTGCACATCGTCCAAGCCCGCCCAGAGGATGAATTCCGGCGCGGCGATGGTGGAATTGGGCGCCACGGCGCGTCGCACCGCACGCTGCACGACATCCTCGCGGCGGGCCGCCATCGCCTGCTCAACCTGAAAATCGCCAAGGTCGCGCAGACTTGAGGACGCGAGCACCACTGGATTGTTGGGTTCATTGCGCGTCAGCAGCACCAGGCGCGAGCCGTAGACCGGAATGCCGCCGCGCATTTGCGTGTAGTACACGCCTGTGAACTTGTACTGGCCGGTTTCCGGAATGTACATGATGGGCTGGACGTGCCGGCCATCCTCGAACGGGCCGACGGGTTTGAGATCGTCCGCCGGTACGCCCCACATGCCTGTATAATTTCGCCGGAAGTTATCGGCGCTTTGCTCGGCGGTCGCGCCTGTTGAAAACGCGCGGCCGTACAC
>CAMPIL010000160.1 GCA_946886375.1 uncultured Phycisphaerales bacterium | reverse complement strand
GGGGATGGTCTTCGCGATCCTGTCGTTTCTGGTGGCTATTCCCTCGGCGATCAAGGTCTTCAACTGGACGCTGACGATGCACAAGGGCCAGGTGCTTCTGAATACCCCCATGCTGTACGCGCTGGGGTTCGTCGGCCTGTTCACCATCGGCGGGATGACCGGGCTGTTCCTTGCATCGCTGGCGGTCGATGTGCATGTGCATGACACGTATTTCGTCGTCGCCCATTTTCATTACATCATGGTGGGCGGAATGGTGATGGCGTATCTGGGCGGGATTCATTTCTGGTGGCCAAAGATCAGCGGCCGCCTGTATCCCGAAGCCTGGGGCGTGTTCAGCGCAATCATTATCTTCGTAGGCTTCAACCTTACGTTCTTTCCCCAATTCATCCTTGGCTATCTTGGAATGCCGCGGCGATATCAGGAATACGCGCCGGAGTTCCAGGTGCTCAACGTCATGTCATCGGCGGGCGCTTCAATTCTCGCGCTGGGATATCTGCTTCCATTGTTTTACATGGGGTGGTCGTCGCGGTACGGAAAGATCGCGGGCCCCAATCCCTGGAAAGCGACGGGCCTGGAGTGGACGACCGCTTCACCGCCGCCGGTCCACAACTTCGACCAGACGCCCGTCGTCATCGAGCCGCCCTACCAGTACGACGCGATCGAGCCTGATGAAATCGAATTGCCCGCCGACCGGGCCACGAGCCGCATCATATGACGCAGTTCACGCACGCCCATCATTTCGATGACGCCCAGCAGCAGCACGTGAGCGCGACGCTGGGCATGTGGACCTTCCTCGCGACCGAGGTGCTGTTCTTCGGCGTGCTGTTCACGGGGTACACGGTTTACCGCATGATGTTCCCGTTCGCCTTCGCCGAGGCCAGCGCTCATCTGTATATGTGGATCGGCTTGATCAACACCGCAGTGCTTCTGATCAGCAGCCTGACCATGGCCCTCGCCGTGCACGCCGCCGCGACTGGATCGCGCCGACGAACCGTCATGCTGCTTGGCGCAACCATCGGCCTGGCGCTGGTCTTCATGGCGTTCAAGACGGTGGAATATGCATTGGATTATCACGAAAGCCTCATACCCGGCCTGAATTTTCGGTATGAGGGTCCCGCGACCGCCAGTCGGGTCGAATTGTTCATGACGATGTACTTCATCATGACCGGACTGCACGCGTTGCACGTGATTGCCGGCATCATCGTCTTGAGTTTCATTACCGTTGCCGCGGCGCGGGGGCGTTATTCACCTGAATATTCCACGCCTGTGGAAATGACTGGACTGTACTGGCACTTCGTGGACATGGTGTGGGTGTTTCTCTTTCCACTGCTGTACCTGGCGCAGACATGACATCAACCATCGTTCCAATTCGTGTGTACTTGTGGAATGTTGCAGCGCTGTTCGTACTGCTTGCGGCAACCGTGGGCGTGAACGAACTGCACGTGGGCGTGTTGAGCCTGCCGCTGGCCTTGGCCATTGCAGTTGCAAAGGCCATGCTGATCGCCTTGTTTTTCATGCACATTCGTTATAGTCCGCCGCTGCTGAGGCTGGCGGCTGCCGTCGGATTCTTCTGGCTGATGCTGATGATTGGCGGCACGGTGCTCGACGTTGCCACCCGGGATTGGCCGCCAGCCCATGCGTCGAAAACGCCATTACCGGGAATGACGCAGAGTGGACGCGAAGCACAATAGGCGAACCAAACCCACCCAACCGCCGTATCGGACTTGCTCGGGGCGATTTGACCCTGTGGACATTCTGATTAACCTGTCTGGCGTCTTTGTGCTGGGCAACGATTTTTCAGGAGCGACGTCGAAAATGGAAAGACCTCAACACGCCATTGAGGCGATCGGCCTAAGCAAGTTTTACGGCGACTTCGCCGCGGTCAGGGATATTTCCTTCACCATTCCGGTGGGACAGATCGTGGCATTCCTCGGTCCCAACGGGGCGGGCAAAACCACGACCATGCGTCTGTTGACCGGCTACCTGGCGCCGTCATCGGGAACGGCACGCATCGCGGCGCACGACATGCACACGGACCGCCACGCCGGGGCCGAGAAACTCGGATACCTGCCGGAGAACGGCCCGCTGTATCTCGACATGACGCCCAAGGCGCTGCTGGAGTTCTTCGCCAGCGCCCGAGGCATGGACGCCAAGCGAACCCGCGATCGCATTGAAGCCGTGACCACTCAATGTGCGCTGGAAACCGTGATGGGCAAGGCGATCGGCAAACTGTCGCGCGGTTACCGTCAGCGCGTGGGAATGGCCCAGGTGCTTCTGCACGAGCCGCAGGTGCTGATCCTCGATGAGCCCACCGCCGGCCTTGATCCGAATCAGATTCGCGAAGTTCGCCAAACCATTCGCAGTCTCGGCCGCACCAAGACGGTGCTGCTTTCCACCCACATTCTTCAGGAAGTGACTGCCGTGGCCGATCGCGTGTTGCTGGTCAATGAGGGTCGGCTGGTTTTCGACGGCACGCCCGCGGAATTGGCGAAAGACGGTTCACTGGATGATCGCTTCGCGCAATTGACGCAATCCGCCGCGTAGGTTTCGGTCGCTGGTCTGGAACGAATTCTGAAACGTTTGAGTTCAATCGCATCACTCGACATTCCATGAACACCCACATCATCAGCGCGGTTTTTCGCCGGAACCTTGCCGGCTATTTCAGCAGCCCGATCGGTTATGTGTTCATCTGCGTCTTCGTGCTGCTGAGCGGGTTCGCCGCCTTCTGGCCCAACGAGTTTTTCAACGCCAATCTTGCGACGCTCGACCAACTCAACGAGCACCTGCCCTGGATCATGCTCGTGTTCATCCCGGCGATCACCATGAGCCTCTGGGCCGAGGAACGCCGCCAGGGAACCGATGAATTGCTTTTGACGTTGCCGTGCGCTGACTTGGACGTGGTCATCGGCAAGTACCTTTCCGCGCTGGCGATTTTCAGCGTCGCCCTGGTGTTTTCGCTTTCCAACATCATCATCCTCAAGCAGTTGGGAACTCCCGACCTTGGCCTGCTGCTGGGCAACTACTTTGGATACTGGCTGGTCGGCGCAGCGATGCTCTCAATCGGCATGACCGCTTCGTTTCTGACCACCAGCCTGACCGTCGGCTTCATCATCGGATTGGTGCTCAACGCGCCGCTGGTCTTCGCCCAGCGGGCCGACGCGATCCTGCCCTGGGAGACCGTGGCGCAGTTCGTCAAGGGCGCCAGCATCACCGAGCAGTTCCGAGACTTCGGGCGCGGCGTTCTGTCGCTGTCGGGCCTGGTGTTTTTTCTGTCGATCATCCTCCTCAACCTGTATCTCAGCATGGTGCTGATCGGCCGGCGGCACTGGGTTGGCGGAACCGGCGGGCGGGCGATGACCATTCATTTCATTGTGCGCTCGCTCGCGCTGGTCGCGGCGATCATCGGCGTCAACATCGTGGTGCAGCGGTTCGATGTGCGTGCCGATGTCAGCCAGGAGCGCGTCAATTCACTCAGCCCGCAAACGATGGCGATGCTGCGCTCTCTCGATACGCCGCGCCCGGTTTTCGTGGAAGCCTACATCAGCCCGCACGTTCCCGAGGGGTACGTGCAGACGCGGTTGAACCTGATCTCCATGCTGCGCGAAGCGCACGCCATGGCCGGCGACAAAGTCGTTGTGCGGATTCACAACACCGACCGGTTCAGCGAAGAGGAAGCCCAAGCCGAACAACAATTCGGCATTCGGCCGCGGGCGGTGCAGTCGACCTCCGGCGGCAAGTTCGCCGTCGATCAGATCGTCATGGGCGCCGCGTTCACCTGCGGATTGGACAAGGTCGTCGTGCCGTTCTTCGACCGTGGCGTGCCCGTGGAATACGAAGTGATTCGGTCCATCGCCACGGTAAGTCAGCAGCAGCGCAAGAAGATCGGCGTGGTTTCGACCGATGCGAAGTTGTTCGGCGGCTTTGACATGGAGACCATGTCCAATCGCCCGAATCAACAACTCATCGATGAACTCCAAAAGCAATACGAAGTCGTTTCGGTCAGCGCGGAATCGCCCATCACCGAGCGCTACGACGCCTTGCTCGCGGTGCAGCCGTCATCGCTCCCGCCTCAGCAGCTGGAAAACCTGGTCGCGGCGATCCGCGCGGGGCAACCCGCCGCCATCTTCGAAGACCCGTTCCCCGCGATGGACCCCAGCGTGCCGGCCACAAGCCAGCCGCGCGTTCCGCCCCGTGGCAATCCCTTCATGCAGCAACCGCCGCCTGAACCCAAAGGCGACGTCACAACGCTCTGGAGCCTGCTGGGCGTGCAGTTCAACGACCGGAGCATCATCTGGCAGGATTACAACCCCTATCCCAAGACCGATGAATTCTCGGAAATGAAAGAGTACGTGTTCATCGGTCAAGGTTCCGGCGCGCCGGAGCCGTTCAACGCGTCCAATCCAATCACCAGCGGATTGCAACAACTGGTGGCGTTGTTCGCCGGCGCGATTTCACCGGCCACTGGCGCTGCAACGCAGTTCGTGCCTCTGGTGCAGACCGGCCGGCAGACCGGATACGTCGCGTACGATGAAATCCTCCAGCGAAATTTCTTGGGGTCCAGCCTCAATCAACGCCGGCGTCAGATTCCCACGCAGCAAACCTACACGCTGGCCGCGGCCATCACCGGCGCCGCCCCGCCCGCCGGCGATGCTTCATCGCAGCCCGCCCAGCCCGTGAAGGTCGTGCTCGTCAGCGACATTGACATGCTGTATTCGGTCTTCTTCGCCATCCGGGCGCGCGGCACAAGCGAGGTTGATCCAATCAGTTACCAATTCGACAACGTCACATTCGTGTTGAACACGCTGGACTATCTGGCTGGCGATGAGCGATTCATCGACATACGCAAACGCCGTCCCGCGTACCGCACATTGACCTCGCTGGAAGAACGCGTCGAGCAGGCGAAGATCAGCGCGAACCAGGAGCGCGAGAATTTCATCAAGCAGTTCGAATCCAAGCGCGATGAAGAACAGGCGCGGCTGGATCAGAAACTCGCTGAACTGCGCAATCGCAAGGACGTCGATCCCCAAACGCTGCTCAACGAAGTGGCGACGGCCCAGCAAGCCGGGCAAAATCGGCTCCAGGCCACGATCGAGCAGATGGAAAAGGAACGCGACCGGCAGATCGCCAGCATCGAGCGGCGATTGGCGCTGCAGGTCCGCCGCGTTCAGGACAAGTACAAACTCGCTGCGGTGATCTTTCCCGCCATTCCGCCGCTGCTGGTGGGCGCGTTCGTGTTTCAGCGCCGCCGCAGCATGGAGCGGGTTGGCGTGCCCAAGTCCCGCATGAAAGCGTCGTGAGAATCTGGAATTTGCCATGAGCGAATTGACTCGAACCTGCGTGTACGTGGTGATCGGCGTGGCGGCCCTGGGCGTGGGCTGGATGTCGCGCCCGGCCGCCATTCAATACGAAAAACTCGACGACAGCGGCGAACGGTTCTTTGCACAGTTTGATCCGCTTGAAGCCAAGAGCCTCGAAATCGTTTCCGTGAATCCCGAGAACCTGTCGCTGCGCGCCTTCAAGGTCGCCCAGCAGTATGGCCGCTGGGTGATTCCTTCCAAGGCCGGCTATCCCGCCGATGCCCAGGATCATCTGGCCCGCGCCGCCACGAGCGTGATGGATGTCGAGAAGGGCACGGTGGTCAGCGACAATGCAGCCGACCACGAACTCTACGGCGTGGGCGACCCCACTGCCGCCAGCGCGCCTTCAGCCGGCGCGGGCATGCGAGTCACGCTTCAAGACGGCGCGGGCAAAGCGCTCGTGGACTTGATCTTCGGCAAGCCGGTCAAAGACTCGCAGAACCTGCGTTTTGCGCGCGTGCCCGGCCGCGACCGCGTGTACACCGCCGCGGTCACCACCGATGCGCTCACGACCAAGTTCGAGGATTGGATCGAACGGGACCTGCTTCAACTCGATGCAGCCAACATCAAAGAGGTGATCCTTGATGACTATTCGATCGACGAAATGAACCAGCGAATCGTGCGCGGCGATAAACTCGCGCTGCGGCATGACCAGGCGACCAACGCCTGGAACATGGAGGGACTGCGGGAAGGCGAATCGCTGCTGACTCCCAAACTTGAGGAATTGCGGTACGCGCTGGACGACCTGCAAATTGTGGACGTGCATCGCAAGCCGGCGGGCCTGTCGAGCCAACTTCAGACTGAAGAATCAATGCAGATTGACGCCGACGCCGTGAACTCGCTGATGAGCCGCGGCTACTACATCGTCAACGGTGCGCTGCTGTCCAACGAGGGTGAAACCATTGTTCACACCCGCGACGGAATGGAATACACCCTGCGGTTTGGTGAAATCGTGAACTTTGACGCCGGGACCGCCGGCGGCCAAGAGCCCTCGGCCGAAGAAACCGACCAGCGCGGCAGATTCCTGTTCGTCACCGTGCACTTTGATCCCGCGCTGGTTGAGCAGCCTGCGTATGACGCAGTGCCCGAGCCGGCGACGCAGCCTGACCCTCCAAGCGATCCCACCGCGACGCAGCCGACAGATGATCCGATGCGCCAGGCGATCGTTCAGGCCAACGAAACCAAGCGTCGGGAATACGAAAAGAAACTGGCGGAAGGGCCGGAGAACGCCAAGAAATTGAGCGCACGGTTTGCGGATTGGTACTACGTCGTCTCCGACGCGGTCTATCAGCAGATTCGTTTGAAGCGATCCGACGTGGTCGGTCCGGCAGATGGCTCCGCCTCGCCGGCCGCGCCAGGTCAATGAACGCGGTTCACGCCATGGCTTCGGCGCGATCGCGCGCGCTGCGGTCTGCGCGCTTGCGGTCGTTCTCGCTGAGCAGCCGCTTGCGGATGCGCACGCTCTGCGGCGTAAGTTCGACCAGTTCATCCTGTTCGATGTACTCCAGGGCCGCTTCCAGCGACAGGACTCGCGGAGCCTTCAGCACGACCGTCTGCTCCTTGCTGGCGGCGCGGATGTTGGTGAGGTGCTTGGCCTTGACGACGTTGATGATGAGGTCATTGTCGCGGCTGTGTTCGCCCACGATCTGTCCGGTGTAAATCGGCTCGCCGGGCTTCACGAACATGATGCCGCGATCCGCGAGGCTCAGCAGTGCGTAGGTGGTGGCCGTGCCGGTTTCATTGGCGATCATCACGCCGTTGACGCGGCGCCTGTCCACGCTGCGCACCGGCCCATAATGCGAAAAGGCGTGATACATCACGGCCTCGCCGCCCGTCGCGGTCAGCAGCCGCGATCGCAAACCGATCAATCCACGCGCCGGGATTTCGCTCTCGATGTGCATGCGGTCGCCACGGTTGTTCATGGTCTTCACTTCCGCGCCGCGGCTGCCGATCAACTCCATTGCCGGGCCAATCTCATCGGCGGCGATGTCAAGGGTCAATCGCTCAAACGGCTCGCACCGCACGCCGTCGATGATCTTCTCGATGACCTCCGGCTTGCCGACGGAAAGTTCGTAATTCTCCCGCCGCATGTTCTCCAACAACACCCCCAGGTGCAGCAGGCCGCGCCCGGAGACGTGGAATTCATCGGCGGAATCGCCCGGCGCCACGCGCAACGCGACGTTGGATTGCAGTTCCTTCTCCAGACGCTCGGCGATCTGCCGCGATGTGACGTACTTGCCTTCCTTGCCCACGAACGGCGAATCGTTGATGCGGAAGATCATGTGCAGCGTCGGTTCATCCACGTGCACGCGATCCATCGGGATGGGATTGTCGAAGTCAGCCACGGTGTCGCCGATGTCAAACTCCTTCAATCCTTCGATCGCGCACAAGTCGCCTACTTCGATCATGTCCGATGCCACCCGGCCGAGGCCCTCAAACCGCAGCAACTTCTGCACGCGGCTGGGCGAAGTGGAACCGTCGGCGCGGCACACCTGCACGGGCTGGTTGTCCTTCAGCGTGCCGTTGAACACGCGGCCGATGGCGATGCGGCCGACATAATCGGAATAATCCAGCGTGGTGATGAGCATCTGCAGCGGCGCATCGGGGTCGCGCATCGACTGGCCCGGGTCAGTAGGGCGCGCTTCCGGTTAGACCTCGGCTGAGTGTTCTTTCGCCGGCGCGCTCGGCCATCGACTCGGCCGCGACTGAAGTCCGCGCGTCCGGTT
>CAMPIL010000159.1 GCA_946886375.1 uncultured Phycisphaerales bacterium | reverse complement strand
AGAGGATTCCCGGCAAGCAGACAGATAGCCCGGCGGCTGCGAAAGGGCAGCCGGCGGTGTGGGTGGTTGTGCCGCCGCCGCCGGCGCGCAGCATGGAGCCGCCGCCCGCCGCGCGAGCGCTGATCGACGCCGCTTCCAAGCTGATTACAGATGGCGAGTCGGTGCTGCTGAGCGTGTCGCCCAGCCTGCTCGCCAAGTATGGCCAGACGGATCCATACGCGGCAATGGCCGCGGTCTTCGGCATCGAAGCGCGAACATCGGAACTCGTGTTTGAATCGGCGCAGGCTGCGGCGGGCGAATCGCAGGTGACGATCGCGCAGTCGATTCGCGATTTCACATCCGATCATTTGATCGGCCGCGCGGTGGATGGCCAGCAGACCTACTTCGGCATGCCGGTGCCGCTGGGCCTGCGCGAGACGGCTGCGGGCGTTGAGCGGCATGTGATTGCGCAGGTTCAGCCAACACCGTCGCGCTGGATTGAAAATGACTGGACCGGGAGCATGGCCGATCCGCAGCCCAGCCCCGAGCAGCAGTTGAAGGCGCCGCTGCCGATGGTGATCGCGGCGGAGCGTGCAAGCCCGGCAGGACACGGCAGGCAACGGTTCCTGATCGCCGGCTCGGGCGGTTGGATGGTCAGCAACGTCGCTGATGTTGTGCTGGATGTGGGCGGCGGGCGAGTTGCGCTGATTAATCCGGGCAATCACGAATTAATGCTGGCGTCGGCGGCGTGGCTGGCGGGAATGGATGACCTGGTCGCGGCAAGCCCGGTGAGCCAGGAGATCGCGCGTTTGCGCGGCATCTCGCCGGAGACTCGCACGCGCTGGGTGTGGATCGCCGTGGCCGGTTTGCCCGCCGTGTGCGTGCTGCTGGGCGTGTGCGTGTGGATGATTCGACGGAACTGACGCATGAAGATTTTTTCCACGATTCTTGTGGTTGGATTGGCCGCTGCCGGCGTGTGGGCCATGGCGCGCACCGGGTGGGACCACCAGTTTCAACTGCTGCGGGATCGTGGCGACGCCAAAGTCCGGCCGCTGGTGTCCGCCGCGCAACTGCCGGTGGATGAACTCACTCGCATCACGTTGATGCGTGGCGACTCGCCTCAGATGGTGTTCGAGCGAACCGGATCGACGTGGTCGCAACGCGAGCCGTTCGAGCATCCGATGGAAGCCTTCGCCATCCGGCAACTCGCCATGCTGGCCCGCGAGGCGCAAGTCGCCGATGTCATCGCGCCGGCGAAATTGACCGAAGGACTGTCGCTGGCCGGGCTGGCGATTGATCCACCCGCGGCGCAGATCGCCTACGAATGGCCCGGCGGCTCGCTGACGCTGCGCCTGGGCCGCCGCAGTTTCGCCGGCCGCGCCTACGCGCAGATCGCAGGCGATGACTCGGTGTACATCATCAACCAGAAACTGCACGAGCGCATCTTCGACATGGATCCCAAGGAGTGGCGCGACCGCACGCTGTTTGCCAACGCCACCAGCGAACCTTCGCGCATCGAGTGGCGGAACGGTCCGGTGAACATGGCGCTGGAGCGCCAAGGCAAGCAGTGGACGATGGTGAAGCCAGCCAAGACCCGGCTCGACAAGACCGCCATCGATCAACTGCTTAATGCGATCGGTCAGGCCACCGTCGCGGGCTTTCTCCTCGACCAGCCCGACGTGCCTGATCTCGCGAAATTCGGGGTCGTCGGCTCGCCGGTGAGCCTGTCGGTCACGTGGCCCGGCTCGGCTTCACCTGAATCTCAAGGCGGCCGAACCGAGCGGTTGATCGTCGGCGCCCGCGCGGGCGGGGCCACGCACGATTTCTTCGGCTTCGTGGAAAGCCGCCCCGTGGTCGTGAAGATCACCGGCGCGGTGCTCGCGGCGTTGTTCAAGCGGCCGCAGGACGTTGTCGCGCAGACCGGCAGCGGCATCAATCCCGCGGATGTGAAATCGATCATCATCCGCAAGGGCGCTGAAGAACTCAAACTCGAGCGCGATCTGGAAAAATGGCGCAGCGTGACGCCCGTCGAAAGGGAAATCAACGCCGCGCACGTGCAGCAACTGCTCGAGCAACTGACGCAACTGCGCGCGCTCAGCGCGGAAATTCAAGATTACCCGCGCGAACTGGAAGTCGCCACCATCACGCTGCACGGTTACGACGGCAAAGCCATCGACACCGTCCGCATCGTGCAGGAAAAAGAAACCAACCGCTGGGGCATGGAAAACGGCGACAACGTGATCCGCATCCACCCCGCGGGATTGCAGTTGCGACTGACCGCCGCGGACTTCGGCGTTCAATGAAACGCGATGGGGGTGAATTGATGCCGGTGTTCAGATCCGCACGCGGTAGCGCGCGATGATGTCGCCCTGTCGGTGGCGAAGCGAAAGCAACTGAAGCCGCGCGCTGTCGGTGATGCGGGCAACCTCCACGCCCGCCACGGCCGTTCGCGCCTGTTCATCGCCCAGAATCGTCGGCGCGATGAACACCCACGCTTCGTTGGCCAGTTTCTGCCGGAAAAGTTCGCTCAACAGGCCGGTGCCCGCCTCCACGAGCACGCTCGTCAGGTCGAACCGCTTCACCAGGTCCGCCAGGATTGGTTTCATCGGGAGGCAATCGCCTTGCATGGGCGCGCCGATGACCTCGACGCCACACTGCTTCAACTGCAAGAGGTGTTCAGCGCGATGCGCGAGCGCCGCCTCGGCGCAGATGATGATGGTCGGCACAGCGTGAGCCGTGGCGGCGAGTTTCGCGTGGGCGGGCATCTCCAGCCGCGGATCGATGACAATCCGCCGCGCGATTCGCCGCACGCGCACATCGCGCGCGGTGAGCAGGGGATCATCCTTTAAGACCGTGCCGATGCCGGTGAGAATCGCATCGACGCGGCCGCGCTCGCGGTGAACCATCGCGCGCGATGCCTGGTTGCTGATCCACTTGCTGTCGTGGTGAGGGGGCCGCGTGGCGATTTTCCCATCGATGGTTTGCGCCCACTTGGCGATCACCCACGGCAGGCCGGTGCGGATGCGGTGGGCGAACGGATCGCTGACGGCGATGGCGGCTTCGCATTGGTCGATGATTTGGGTCCGTATTCCAGCGCGATCGAGCCGTGCTACGCCGCAAGCGGCGATGGGGTTTGGATCACGCCGCGCGATGACCACGCGCGCGAGGCCCGCATCGATGATGGCCTTTGTGCATGGCGGAGTCCGGCCGGTGTGATCGCAGGGTTCCAGCGTGCAGTACAGCGTCGCGCCGCGGGCGCGTTCGCCGGCCCGTCGCAGCGCGACGACTTCCGCGTGCGGTCCGCCGCACTGGTGGTGGTAGCCCCACCCG
Source organism: uncultured Phycisphaerales bacterium (assembly GCA_946886375.1). The sequence goes on along the minus strand of CAMPIL010000159.1, from coordinate 4,800 downwards.
ACGGTTTCTCCACGCGGCGAAACGATCACGCAACCCACCATCGGGTTGGGCTCAGCCCCGCCGTGGCCGCGCAACGCAAGCCGCGCAGCCATCTTCAAATAGTGGATGTCGCGATCCATGGACCACTCATCGTACCGCGCTCACGCTGTGCTCACCGCGCTCGATTCTCGCACCGCGCTCGATGCAGGCCGCGGCGAAACGTACGTCAGCGCCGCGATCAGAATGTCATCCTCCGGCCGGCCCGCCGCGTGCCGTTCCACCGTCGAAGAAATGAACTGGGGCCAGTTGCGCGGCGGCGGCTGAGTGTGCATCATCTGATCCAGCCGGGGCAGCCCCAGCGATTGCCCCAGACGATCGCGCGTTTCAAACGCGCCATCCGTGTAAATCACAATCGCATCGCCCGGCGACAACTCAAGGGTTTTCTGATCGGGCACAAACTCGCTGGCCTCCAGCGCGCCCAGCAAAACCGCCGTCGCGGGCAGACGCGTGACCACGCCGTTGGCCCCGCGCAGAAACGCAGGCGGGTGGCCGGCATTCGCCCAGTGCAGTTTGCCGATGCACGGGTCCAGCGTAATCGCCAGCGCAGTGACGAAGATGTTGTGCTTGACCATCGTGAGATTGATGTAACGGTTGAGCAGCGCAAGCACATCGCCCGGCTCAGCCAGGGGAGACTCAGCGCGAATACGTTCCAGTTCGCCGAAGAGCCGATTCACCGTGAGAGCCGCCGCAAGTCCGTGGCCGGTGACGTCGATGAGCGTGAGGTGCACGAGCCCTTCCTCGCCCACGTGCAGGTGCACGTAGTCGCCGCCCAGTTCGCGCATGGGGGTGTAGGTGTATTCAAACCGGACAAAGCCGTCGTCGTGCGGCGCGGGGAACATGCTTTCGTGAATGGAGCGCGCCTGCATCAACTCCTTGCGCATGGTGAGAAAGTGCTTGCCGATCATGCGCGTGCGAAACTGCTCGCCGTGGTACTGCAAGCGCATGGCGCAGATCGCCAAACCGGGAATCAGAATGCCCGGCCCAAGAACGACCTTGGCCAATTTCTGCCAGAGTTCAAGCTGCTCAAAGAACAGCACCCCCGCCGCCCACAGCGCCAGCAGCGGAAGAATCGGCCGCAGCGATTCCCTGGGCGTCCAAGGCAGGAACATGCAGGCGATCAGATGCCAGAAGAAAAGCGGCAGCAGAAAATCGCTGCCCTGTTGGGGGATGGCCAATTTCATCGCCAGCACTTTGAGCACGGACACCGCGCCCAGCATGAGGATCATGAGGAACGCGCCGCGCAGAATCTCCTGCCGCGTCGCCGTGAGCCATTGCAGGTTGTACAGGAACAGCAGGTACAGCGGGATGGCCATGGACGCCAGGCCCGCGACGATGGTGATGACCATTGCCAGCACGGGGTTGGGATTGCTGCCGAAGCCGATGATGAGCAACCGCATGAGCAGCACCAGCGCGCCGACTGCGAAATAGCAGATGCACACCGCGCGGAACCGCTGACGAAGCCAGGATTCCATTTCCTGCTCGTACTCGCTGCGAAACAGCGTCTGATGCGAAATGTTGACGGCGGCGGTGTCGACCATGCGACAGTAGCGTATCGGCGGCGAGGCGGACGGGAAACTCAACGCCAGCGCCGCGTGATCATGTGTGCCCTGCGTTGAGATTGTGTATGCGTTTTTTCGACCGCCGCATCGTCACCCGGCGGCTTCCTGCGCGCGCCGACCTGCTCGGCACGCCCGGTCAAAACCTCCAATGAATTCCTCAACCTCCTTGAGATTCAGGCGGTTTCTTGAATTCCGCGCGCGCATCGCTGCCCGTCGGCCCCTTTATGAAACCTGTACCGGAGCACGCGGATGGATGCGCTTGATCTTCTGCTGTTTGACGCCTGGCATCGAATCAGCGCTGAAATCCGGCGGAACGAATCCGCGCGCTCAGGCGGTCGCGCCGCCGGTTGAAAGCCACGCTGAACCGGCCGATGCGCGAATCCTGCCTGGTCATCCGTGCCGCGGACACCCGCATCAACGACTACACCGCCATCATTGAACCTCGTGAGGCATTCGAGCGCCGCGAACCGCACTCCTTCAGATTGCGCGCAAAAAAGGGCGCCGCGCAAGTTGCGATGCCCCGAGGCGACTCATCCCCAGTTGTTGATCACCATCAGCAGATCGTTCACGTTGACGACGCCGTTGCCGTCAGGTGCGGGCGCAATGTCTGCAGCGCATGCCGCCGGCGGCGCGGGACAGGGGCCCCAGGCGTTGATCACCGAAAGCAGATCGTTGACGTTCACTGTGCCGTCGCCGGTGATGTCGCCGGGGCCGGGAGGTTCCGGCGGGCAACCGCTCCAGATCGCGACCCCGTTGGCTGTAATTGTGCCGAAACCACAACCGTTAATGAATCCGACGCCTGCAACGATCAGGTCGCCGCCGCCTTGCGGGAATTCCAACAGGGCCTGCGTCGTGCCGCCGATGCCGCAGTTCAATGCAGACCAGGCGCTTCCATTCCACTTGGCGATGCGGTTGGCCGAAGCGCCTCCGATCGTGGTGAACGCGCCGCAGGCAACCAACTCGCCGTTATGAAGGGTCAAATCGCGAACGACGTTATTCACCGTGCCCATGGTTTGCCAGGTTGTTCCGTTCCATCGTTGCACGGTGTTGAAGAAGCCGCCTGCGATAAGATCGCCATCAAACTCGATCAGCGATTCCACCGTGGTGGATAGTCCATCCCCCAGCGGCTGCCAGTTGTTGCCATCCCACTGTGCAACATGATTGGCGTTGTTGCCGCTGGCGGTTGTGAAATCGCCGCCCGCCACAATGGTTCCGCTGTACTCGGCCAATTCGAAAACGATGTCGTCGAATCCGGGCGTGCCGATCGCGACCTCCCATGAGTCAGAACACGGCGACGGTTGATCGCACGTGGAGAGATCAAAAATATATGCCGAGCCGGAGGAACTGCCGTTGTCACTATCGAATGGCGCGCCAACCAGAAGAGTGTCCCCGTCGAACGCCATGGAATAGGCAAAGGAGTCGCCCGAAGAGGCATCAGACGCAATGATCTTGGCGACCCGATCCCACTGCCCGGGAGCAATTTTCGGAAACTCCTGAAACAAGTACACCGCACCGGCGTTGCTCGCGGCTTCGTCATCGCTGCCTGACGCGACGGCGATCCGGTCCCCGGAAATCGCGACGGACCCGCCGTAAGCATCGCCGCTGACATTTTCAGAGGGCACAAGCATCGCGATTTGCGACCAGGTCATTGTTCCTCGAACGGGATCGGATTCGCGAAAGACATACGCCATCCCGTTGTCGAGAAAGAACTCGTTGTACCTCGGCGCGCCGACGACGGCGGTGCCGCCATCAATGGCCACGGAAATTCCAAACTGCGCATTGGCTGCTGCGTCTGATGCGGTGATCTTTTCGATCTGGCTCCACGTGCCGGGCGAGGTTTCGCGGAAGAGGTACGCAGCGCCGGCATCCGTTGCCGGTACATCGTGAAGATGCGCACCGACGATGGCCGTCGTGCCGTCGAAATCGAGCCGCCAGCCGAACTCGTCGCCAGCCGCACCGTCAGATGGAAGCAACTTTGCGATTTGCGTCCACGTGCCGGGCGCGGTTTCGCGGAAGACGTACGCGGACCCGGAGTTGCTCCCGTTGTCATCGGCCGCTCGCGCGCCGATCACCGCCGTATCGCGCTCGAGCGCAACGGAGACTCCAAATGTGTCGCCGGAAGCGCCATCATCGGCCAACAATTTGGCGATTTGCGTCCACGTTCCTGGTGCAGTTTCTCGAAAAACATACGCCGCTCCCGCGAGACCGCCGTTTTGACTGTCGTACCGTGCGCCGATCAGCGCGGTGTTGCCAGAGATCGCGACGGACCATCCGAAGAACTCGCCTGACGTTGTGCCAAGCGATCCCAGTTTGATCACCTGCTCCCAGACGCCTCCGTTGTTCTGGTAGAGATATGCGGCTCCATCGTTCGACCCGTTTTCATCGTTCCATGGCGCGCCAACCAGACCCAGCCCGGCGGAGATTGCAACCGACTGGCCGAAGTTGTCGCTCGCAACACTGTCGGAGCCCAGCAGTTTGGCAGTCTCATCCGGACTGCATTGGGCGTGAGACGCGCTGGAACCAATAAGCACATGGCCAACGATTCCGATGAGGCAGGCAGATGTGAGCAAGTTCGAAAACGACTGACACTTTGACATGGTGAGTCTCCTGAATGCGTCTGAAGGAAAATAGATGCTCGCGGCGGCGAACTCGATCGCAAGTTCGCCGGACAAACTTGCGCATCTCATTTGGCTGTTGGTTTTGAGGACGGTGGCCGCGCCTCACATGAACGGTTCACGGAGTCACAGCCCAGCGGGCTCTTTCATGCGAGCGTTATGGCTCTTGCTTTTCGCGGCAGCGGGAAGCCGCTGACGGCGCTCCCTCAGAACCACAACGAGGCGCAGACGTTTGTTGCACCCCGCCCTTTTCATTCAGAGTCGGTGGGGCGATGCTGTTCAACGTGCACTTGCCGTCGGGCACTGCGTCGCCGTGAGTTTCATCACTGCTTGCCAGCCCATGGAGTTCGTCAGCATGGGGCGTGCCGATGAGCAGATCATCGCCGCCGGTGCCGGTTCTGATGCCGGCCAGCGCAATCGTGCTCGCGATCAGAACGCTGCCCGCCAGAGCAAATGATCGCCGCTGCAGACAGAGTTTTTCAGTGTTGGCCTTCCTGGTTCTTACTTTCAGATTCGGATGTTTCATCAGGTCACCCCGCGATGCGAATCTCGGCTAAGGAATCATCAACTTCTTTCACCACCACCTC